>CAYXEE010000137.1:0-6511 GCA_964463935.1 uncultured Chitinophagaceae bacterium
TCGTCACTGCCGAGTTGCGAGAGCCGCCGCCGCTTACAATCAATTCGTGAAGCAATTCGTTTTTCAATTTTTTCTTAAGAAAGCGCGCGTACTGCTGGTAAATTGTTAACGCCGTAAATTCCGCGGCGGTTGCAATAATATCTTTTTTTGAAAATCCGTATGAATTTTTTAACAGAGAATCAATAAACTTCGTTCCGAATATTTCCCGCCCTGTAGATTTCGGCGGACGCGCAGAAAAATACGGATGATGCAGCATTTTTGAGAGAAGGGAAGGAATAATTTTTCCTTGCGAAGCGATGGCGCCGTTTTCATCAAATTCTTTATTAAAAAATTTTTTCATCAGCGCGTCTATAATCATATTTCCTGGTCCTGTATCAAACGCAAAAATTTCGCTGCGGGTACAATTTTTTGGAAGCAGCGTGATGTTTGCAATTCCGCCGATATTAAGAATTGCGCGGTGTTTTGTTTTCGAGCGAAGCGTTGCAAAATCAAAATACGGAACAAGCGGCGCACCCTGACCCCCAACAGCCATATCGCCCGCGCGAAAATTTCCAACGGTAACTATTCCGGTTAATTTTGCAATAGTGGAAGGATCGCCGAGTTGTAATGTTGAACGAATTTTTTTTCCAAAAAACTTATCTGCGCGGGGAAGGTGGTGAACGGTTTGTCCGTGCGAACCGATGAGATCAATTGCCGTGATTGGAATTTTTGCTCTCCGCGCCGCTTTTTTTACGGCGTCGGCAAAAAATTCTGCAATAAAAATATTCAGCGTGGAAATTATATCTACGCTTCCGTTTTTAGGAAGCGAATTGAGCAGCAAAAATTTTTTATATCCCGATGGATAGGGAATGGAGGAAAACCCGATTTCTTTTATTACCGATGAAGCGCCGCCGCCGCTTATTTCGGCGATGGCAACATCAACAGAATCCGCCGATGTGCCGGACATTATTCCGGCAATAATTTTTTTTCGCTTCGCGGCGAGAGAAAAAAGTTTATTCATTCGGCAGTGTATATCAATTGATTTATTTTTTCTTTCTGGAAATTTTCTTTGTTTTTCTGTTCGCCGCTTTTTTCGCGCTCCGTTTCGTCTTTTTTACCGCAATATGTTCTTTAGAAAGCAATTGCTCCAGCGCGCTTTTCATATCAAAAAACGCCCACATTCCCTCTATGCGGTCTCCTTCGATATAAAAAATATCCATTCCCGTCATAGAAACATATTTTCCGCTTGGCGGCATTCCGCGAAAGGGGCGTTTGTGCGTGCCGGTTATGCGCCACACAACAACTACTTGGTCGTCTTCTGCAATTTCATTTTCAATCGAAACAAACATATCGGGAAAAGCATGGCGTGCGGATGAAACAAATTCGTAAACGCCGTCCGGCATTCCAAGAATCGGTTTTTTTAACGACGGACCGGAAAAAATAAATGAAGGCGAAAAAAGTTCTTTAATAATATCGTAATTTCCTTTTTTCAATACTTCATTAAAATACCGGCGAACAAGAGCTTTATTTTTTTCAGACATAATTTCCTCCAAGAAATTTTCTACGCTAAAAAGTAAGAAACTGTTTTTTTAACTGCAAGTATGCGCTATCAATTTTAAAAACTATGTAATAAATTTTTCAGTTATCTGAAGTTTCGCAGGTGGTCAAGCTCCTCGCGATGACATTGTAAAGACTTTTGACACAGTCTCCATCCCTTCGGGACTTCGGAGCGGAGAAGGCGGGAGTCGAAGTTCCGCTATTTTAATTCCGCACGCGCGGAATACCAAATAGCGGCACATTTTTTTTGATTTTGCGTAACTTCGGTCAGTATTAAATTTTCAAATTCAGCCGATTGTAGAATTTTCAAAAAAAGTATTTTCTAAAACAGCTAAAATCTGCAAAAAACGAGGTTTTTTTGTGGCATTTATATTGATTTCTCTTTTTCTATAACAATAATAGAAAGGGAACTTCAATGTATAGCATGTCAATGAAAAATTATCCCAATCCATTTAATCCGCAAACCGTGATTACCGTTGACGTACCAAAAGATGGAAACGTAGCCGTGTTAATTTATGATTCTGTCGGACGGTTAGTAACAAAAGCGTACGACGATATTGTTCATGCGGGAAGAGTAGATGTTCGTTTCGATGGTTCGAATCTTGCAGGCGGAATGTATTATGCTGTTGCTAAAACATCCGAAACATTATCGGTGTGTAAAATGTCGCTGGTAAAATGAGGAAGCAATCTGCTGGGAGTAAATTTTTAGGAGAAAACAATGAATGCGAATTATGAAACTTTGCTGCGAACAAGCGAAGTTCTTCCGCATCAGAACAACGGTCAGCTCGCAATCAATGTACCGGAATCCGGAAATTGCACAATTGTTATGTATGATGCGTTAGGAAGATATGTTCAAACGCTGCTTGATAATGAAGTAAAACGGGGAACATTACGATTAGAATTTACAAAAAATGTTGCAGCCGGAGGATACTTTATTGTTGCCGCAACAAGAAATTCGCTGCAAGTAAAACCAATTTTAATTATGGAGCCGGAAACTGTACACTAAACAAAACCGCCGCTTTTTAAGCGGCGGTTTGTTATTCTGCGTCTTTCGTTTCTTTTTTCAATTCGTAACGTTTGCGTTCGTTATGGTCAAGATATTTTTTCCGCAAACGAATATTGCTGGGCGTTACTTCCACATATTCGTCGTCGCTAATCCATTCTATTGCCTGCTCTAACGTAAAAATTTTCGGCGGTTCAAGTCGCACCGCTTCATCGGATCCGGATGCGCGCATATTGGTTAATTGTTTTGTTCTGCAGACGTTAACAACCATATCGCCTTCGCGCGAATTTTCGCCGACAATCATTCCTGCATATACTTTTGTCTGCGGTTCAATAAAAAATGTTGAACGCTCCTGCAATTTAAACATTCCGTAAGCAACGGCTTCGCCGGTTTCCATTACAACTAATGCGCCGCGCGTGCGGTGCGTAAGTTCGCCTTTAAACGGTTCATACCCATGAAAATTATGATGAAGAATTCCCGTCCCTTTTGTCTGCGTCATAAATTCATTGCGGAAACCGATAAGACCGCGCGCGGGAACAAAAAATTCTAACCGCGTATTTTCGTTTGCGGAAATCATATTTTTCATTTCGCCTTTGCGCTTGCCGAGATTTTCAATCACTGTTCCGGTAAATTCATCCGGCACATCAATAATAACATGTTCAATCGGTTCGCAAAGCACATCATCGATTCGTTTGTAAATTACTTCAGGACGCGACACTTGCAATTCATAACCTTCGCGGCGCATACTTTCAATCAATACGCCGAGATGAAGTTCGCCGCGTCCGCTTACTTTGAATGCGTCTGGCGAATCCGTTAATTCAACGCGAAGAGAAACGTTGGAGCGAAGTTCTTTCATCAATCGTTCTTGCAAATTTCGCGTGGTAACATATTTTCCATCTTGACCGGCAAAGGGAGAATTGTTGACGACAAAATTCATTGAAAGCGTCGGCTCTTCAATAGCAACAAACGGAAGCGGAGCCGGGTCCGCAGCGTCGGCAATTGTTTCGCCGATATCTACATCTTCCATTCCCGAAATTGCAATTATATCTCCGACCGATGCTTCTTCAACTTCAACGCGCTTTAATCCTTCAAAGGTGTAAATTTTTGTTACGCGGGCATCTTCCATTGTTCCGTCTCGATGAATAACTTTCATCTGCCCTTTAATGTGAATTTTTCCGCGGTGAACTTTTCCGATTCCCAATCGCCCGAGATAATCGTTGTAATCAATAGTAGTAACAAGCATTTGAAACGGCTCGTTTTCATTTCCCTGCGGCGACGGAACTTTTGAAATAATTGCTTCAAACAGCGGTTCCAGCGAATTGCTTTCTTCTTCTAATTCGCGTTTTGCAATTCCTTGTTTTGAAATTGCATAGATTGTTGGAAAATCTAATTGATGATTATTTGCGCCGAGCGAAAGAAATAATTCAAAAACTTCATCAAGCACGGCATGAGCGCGCGCATCTTTTCTATCAATTTTGTTAATAACAACAATCGGCTGTAAGTTCAAGTCGAGCGATTTTTTGAGAACGAATTTTGTTCCCGGAAGCGGTCCTTCGGAAGCGTCAACAAGCAGAAGAACGCCGTCCACCATTTTTAACGTACGCTCAACTTCGCCGGCAAAATCAGAGTGCCCGGGAGTATCAACAATATTTATTTTAAATTTTTCGTTAGTTTTTTTATTTGTATAAAAAACTGAAGTGTTTTTTGCGAGAATTGTAATGCCGCGTTCTTTTTCCTGCGCATTGGAATCCATAACGCGCGTTTCTACATGCTGGTTTTCGCGGAATGTTCCGGTCTGTTTTAATAGTTGGTCAACCAGCGTTGTTTTGCCATGGTCAACGTGTGCAATAATTGCAATATTGCGGATGTTGCTTTGCTGAATCATAAAACCCTTTATTTAATGTAAGAACGGTTGAAAAACCGTCCTTAATGTGCGGATTTCCATCCGCACCTACAGATATGAATGCTATAATAAAAAACGTCCCGAATTGTTCGGGACGTTCAATTGACTGCACCAATATACGAAAAAATTCATCAATTTCCACTTGTTAAAAAAATGGAAAAACTATGTTTCCCGCAGCATTTTTTTCACGTTCTCTTTTATCCATCCATTTTCAATATACTGATATAAATTTTTTCCCGGACAAACTGTTTTCGTTGAATAATCTTTATGTGCGCGGATAGAATCCACCGGAACAGAATATTTTTTTGCCAGCCACGCCATAGTTTGTACCGCAGCGCGTAATTGCTGTTCATTTGGTTCTACTTCTTCAAAATTTCCCACAACTTCAATCAATACGTGTCCGGTCGGGTCGTATTCGGTATTCGTGTCGCCTGCGTAGTTAATGTTGCGCCCTTCATATATTTTTCCATCCAAATCAATAACGTAGTGGTAGGGAATATCAATCCAATTTTTTGCGGTGCGCGACCATTTTTGCAAGTTTCGCAAATATTGAATCGGATCTTTTCCTTTGGGGAATGATTCGCCTTGATGATGAAGCGTGATGTGCGTAATGCTATGTTTCTTTGCCAGCGAATCAATTGCCGGAGCGCCGCCCCACTGTTCTGCAAAGATAATTGACTCTTCAAAAGTTTTATGGGAAAATTCTTTGGATGAAGAACAGCCGATAAACAAAGCAATAAAAAAAATAACAGGATGAAATATTGTTTTTTTCATAGTTTCAATAAAGTTCTGATGTTACGCAACTGTATTTCTGAATAGCTCCGACCTTCAGGTCGGGGTACAGAACAGAAAAAAATAGTAGGACTTTAGTCCTCAAAGCATCGAGAATTCAGGGCTAAAGCCCGTTCACTTTGTGATATTTTTTTCCACGACCTAAAGGTCGCGGCTAATCATTCACTCAATGCGTAACTTCAGTAAAGTTAGAAATCGGAGCGGAATAGAATTCCGCTCCGAAAGAAATATTATTTTTTAATGTTTCCATGTACATCGAATTCGACTTCTTTGGTTTTCTTGCCGCTCTTGTATTCAATTTCGTAAGAAATACCTTCTGCCGATTCGATTTTTGCTGCGGCAGTTATTTCATTGTTTGGAAATTTTCCTTTGAACGCTTTAATCACAACTTCCGGAAGTTCTTTTTCAGAAATCGCGGTTTCTGTTTCAAGCCACTTCCCGCCGGTTGAAAAATTTGCAGAAATTTTTATGCCGTTCAACATAAACGACGCCTCAAATTCTTTTTTTTCTTTTTCCCACTTTACTTCAACAGCGCCGGGAAATTTTTCGGCAAAAATTTTTGCAACGGCATCCGGCACATTATTTTTTGCAAATAACAATTGCGAACAAATACTTATAATTACAACGAGATATTTTTTCATAGTAGTTTCCTTGAGTAAAAATGCGATAATTATTGTTAAATACTGCGTACGCTAAAATATATTTATACAGATGGAGGATGAAAAGGGGAAGAAATAAATTGAAATTCGTAGAATGATTGATCGCTGCGAACGAAAATTTCGAAGCGCTCTGGTATGTCAATCGAAACGCGGACGGGAGGCAGTCCGATAGCAACGTACAATGAATGAGAATACTCAAACGGCTGATGCGGTTTTTGATGGTCGCCGTTATCGTGTTTATCAAACAAACAGTCCACGTTGATTAAATGATCGGTAATGAAATCAACCGGCGTCATATCGTTATCTTCGGTTGCTTTGCAATGTGCGTAGCATTCGGGAAGTTTTTCAATAGTAGAAAAATCTCCGTACGGCAGAAACGAAACGCCGAAGAAAAAATAGAAAGATAAAAATATGGAAAACAATCTTTTCATTTTGCTTCAATAAGATACTGAAGTTACGCAAAATCAAAAAATGCTTCGACTCGGCACAAAAAATTACGGTCATCCTGAGCAAATCCTTCGTTTTTTGAAGGATGCCTGCCAAACACTTTGGCAGGCAGGCGCCTCCCGAAGGTCCCGAAGGGATCCCTTAGGGAGATACCTTTGGTAGAAGGATAAC
>CAYXEE010000138.1:0-6497 GCA_964463935.1 uncultured Chitinophagaceae bacterium
ACAAACTTAAGCGTGCCTCGCTCAGCATGACCATCTGCGTAACTTCAGTTAGAAAAATAAATACATTATTTTTTGTAGTTTAACAAAGCAGGGAGTTGAAAAACTCTTTTGTTAGCCACGAATCACACGAATTGAAGATACAGCTCTCGATTTATGAGTCAAAAACAGAATGTCCTAAAATTATTTTCGTAAAATTCGCGGCAGATTTTTTTTTCAACAACTGTTAGATAAAAGCTCCGTTAGGAGCTGACTGTTTGTAAATGAAATAAACAAACTGAGAGAAAAAAAATAATTATGAGAACAATCGGCATACGAAGCGCGTTTCGCGCGCTTGTTTTTATCTACGCAGCGTATCAATTTGCACTTTATGCAATCGGTGGATTTGCCGATGCAGTACATTTACTCAGCGCAGGAATGATGATGTTTATCGGCGCAACAAATTTTTGTTCGCAATGCCCGCTGCTTTCTGCAATAACAAAATATTTTCGTGCGGATAGAAAACAGCGGATACAGGTTGAAAAATTGTAGAGTAAGTTTGTAATTTATGAATTATTCAGCAGCGACTGCAACTTATATTTTATATCCCTCAACTATTTCAACACATAAGTTTATTGCGCTTTCACTTCCGGCAAAACCCGGTCAATCTTACTGCTTAATGTTGTTCTCGGAATATTCAAAATCTTTGCCGCTTCGGTAATATTGTTTTTGCATTTTGCCAGCGCCCACGTAAGAATTTCTCTCTCTTTGCTAAAAATATATTCTTCAAACGAATCATATTTTTCAAATTCTTCGCCGAATACGCCGCGCTCTTTTTTATCTTTTGAAAAATCAAATATTGAAATATCAATTTGTCCGCTGAATGAAAGGGCAATCATCCGTTCTACAATATTTTCCAGCTCGCGTACGTTGCCGGGCCAATAATGCGCTTGCAGTTTAGAAAAAATTTCATTCGTAAGCAGCATAATTTTATCTTCCGCTTTGTGCTTTTTGAAAAAATATTCTACAAGCGAAGGAATATCTTCTTTCCGTTCTCGCAGCGGCGGAAGTTTTAGCGGAATAATATTCAATCGGTAATATAAATCTTCGCGGAACGTTTTATTGTCGACGTTTTTTCGTAAATCAATTTTAGCGGCGCAAATAATTCGCACGTCAATAGAAATGATTTCCGAGCCGCCGATGCGCGTTAATTCGCGCTCTTGAATAACGCGCAGAAGTTTTACCTGCACGCTTAACGGAAAATCATCAATGTCGTCAATAAACAACGTTCCTTTATTTGCGCGTTCGAAATATCCGATGTGCTGTTTAATTGCTCCGGTAAACGAACCCTTTTCGTGTCCGAATAATTCGCTTTCCAAAATACTTTCAGGAATGCTGGAAACGCTGACGGCGACAAAATTTTCATTTCTTCGCGCGCTTGCTTTATGCAGAGCGCGCGCAACAAGCTCTTTTCCTGTTCCGCTTTCTCCTTCAATCAGTACGGTAGAATCATTTTGTGAAATTTGATTGATTGTTTGGATCAATTTTTTCATCGGATCGGAGAGACCGATTATTGTTTTATTTTCCAGCGTTTGAAGTTTGTTCTTTAATTCTGCGTTTTCCGTAATTACCTGCTGCAATTGACTAATATTGCGCAAAATAGAAATCAGCTTTTCCGGCGAAAACGGTTTTGTTACATAATCGTATGCGCCGATTTTTAAAGATTGAATCGCCGTATCAACGCTTGCATACGCGGTTATTAAAATTACTTTGCACTGCGGATTGATAGACAAAATTGCTTGTAAGATTTCAATACCGCTGTATTTCGGCAGACGCAAATCGGAAATAACAATATCCGGCTTTATTGCGTTGAATTGTTTCATTCCATCTTCGCCGTCTTCAGCGGAATAAATTTCATAACCTTCCGCCGCTAAAATATCTGAAAGAGAGAGGCGCGTTATTTTTTCATCTTCAATAATTAGTAATTTAGTTTTCATAATATGCTGGAAGTGTAATGGTAAAAACGGTTTCAACATTCGGCGCGCTTTGCACCGTAATTGTTCCTCCGTGCGCTTCAATAATTCCCAGACAGACCGAAAGTCCCAAACCGGTTCCAGTGCCGACATCTTTTGTGGTAAAAAACGGATCGAATATTTTTTTAAGATCATCGGCGGCAATTCCTTCGCCGTTATCGCGTATAGTAATAAGTATAGAAGAAGCATTCGTTTGAAGCGTAGAAATAGTAATCTGTCCGTTTGCTGTAATGGCGTCGTAGCTGTTCAAAATTAAATTCATAATCACTTCTTGAAACAAATGATAATCAATTTTTACCAGCGCAATTGATTCGGCAAGATTCAGCGAAACGTGAATCATTTTTTCTTTCAGCCGCAATTCAAACAACTGCACAACTTTGCGAATAGCATCGTTACTATGTATTGTCTGCTCCGAAGCAGAGGATTGCTGCCGCGCAAATCCGAGAAGTTTTTTTACGACCATTTCTATATTATCAATTCCTTCGTTGATAAGTTCCAAATATTCTTCGGTTTTCTTTTTGTCTGCAGGATTTTGCTTCAGCGCATACAGGCACGATTTAATTCCGTTGAGCGGATTGTTTACTTGATGAGCGACTCCAGACGCGAGTCTTCCGATAGAAGCAAGTTTTTCCGCTTGATAAATTTGCTGCTGCGCGCGCTCCAATTCTTTTTTTGAATTGTCGAGCCGTTCTTGAAGCAGTTTAAAATTATGATAAAAAAATCCTATTTCGTCTTGCTGCGCGGAAAAATCCAACTGCTGTTCGTTGGAAAAATCTATGGAATCAATTGCATGCACAAGTTTTTCCATAGAATTAGTAATGCGGTTTATTAAAACGTAAAGAATAGCCAGCACAATTGCCGTTACAAAAATTGTTGAAGAAAGGAGAAAGAAAAAAACTAATCGTATTTCGCTTCGTATCGGTTCGGCGTCAAAACCGATAATGACAAGCCCCCAGTATTTTTGAGAAAGGAGAATCGGCTGCTGAATTTCCAATGTCCAGCCGAAGTCGCGATGATCGTAAATTTTTGTTTCCGTTTGTCTGTTTTTATTTGGAATTGTAATCGGCTGCAAAGGAACATTGTTGGGATGATTCGTCTGTTGAATAATTGCGGCGTCATTTTTATCTATAATGCTTACATACGTAACATTGCCAAGCCGGAGAATAAAATTTTCTACATACGTTTCTAGAATGCTTTCTTTTTTATAGAGAGATTTTTCTTCATAAATCATTGCGTCAACAACAGTAACCGCAAAAGTTTTAGAAATTGAAGAAGCATTTTCGGTCTCTTTTTGAATAATAATGCTTCGCCATTGGAACAGCAATACAAAGGAAATGAGCAGCATCAATAATGAAATAACGGAGCCGGTTAAAACAAGAATTCGTATTCGTAAACTTGAACGGATATTAAACATACAATAACAATGCGTTAATTAGTTTTTTTAATTGTTCGTATCGCATCATAATCGGAATCTTTCGCTTCAACAAAGCCGTAAATAAATTCGTTATCCCATCCGCGCGTTAGTTTTTCAAGATCGGGATTATTCCGATTTATTTTTAAAAGCGCGCGTTTTATCTCGCCGATTATGCGCGGCGAAAAATCTTTTGCGGCAATAATCGGCGATGTGGGAAACGGATCGGAATACAGCAGAATTCGAATATTTCGGTTTTGAATTTTTTTAATCAGGTATTCGCGCGTAACGCCCGCGTCAAATTGCTCTTTTAACACATTATGAATGACGCTTTGGTGATACGGAAAATTAATAATTTCTGCGAGTTCGCTTTCTTTTATATTATTTTTTTCAAAAATATAATGAAGCATCCAGTTTGATGAATATGATTCTTTTGAAGGAAGCGCGAGTTTCTTTTTCTTAATATCGTTAACGCTGAAAATAGAGGAATTTCCGTTCGTAAATAACACCGAACGAGAAAACGGCTCATAATTATTGTTTACTGGTTTTAAAATAGGAATAACGCCGTGCTGCGCGTGCGCTTGTATATATACAAACGAACCGACAAAAGCGGCAACGACTTCTTTTTTAATCAGTAAGTGAATTGCCTGCTGATAATCGTCGCACAATTTTAGTTCAAAACGATACGATGTGTTTGCCGTAAGGTAATCCATCAGCGGCTGGTAGCCGCTGTAAATTACATTCGGCGGATACCGCGCTACAACGCTGAAATATTCTACCGGTTTTTTGTACGCAAGAGAATCGAAACCGGAACGCTCGGCGCCGCTGTTGTACACGCCTTCAATATTTACCGCGTACAGATAAAAATAATAAGAGAAGACGGCGGAGAAAAAGAAAAACGCTCCAAACCAGAAAATAAATTTTTTCTTTATCGTCATAGCGCATTATCTCATATTCTTGAAACCGTTTTTCACTTCAAACGATATTTTTTTATATACTTCTTCCATTGTTCCCATTCCGTTAATTTTTACAACGCCATGCAGTTGATTGTATTTTTCAATGACCGGAACTGTTTTTGTTTCGTGTTCCTGCAGACGTTTCACAATTTTTGCCGTGCTGGAATCGTACGGCATGCGCGCATCGGTTTTGCTTCTGCAATCGAGCCGCGAAATAAGCTCAAGAGTCGGAACTTCAATTTCAATAATTTTTGAAATGGAAGAATTATGTTTTTTTAATATTCCGTCTAAGATGTACGATTGAACAAGCGTGCGGGGAAATCCTTTAAAAATAAATCCCTTTACATTTTTTGAAGCGTTTATTTTCTTTTCTATAATCTGCACAACAATTTCATCGGGAACAAGCTGTCCGTTTTCGTACAATTCATTTATTTTTTTTCCGATTTCGGATTGGGATTTTATTTCTGCGTCCAGCATTTCGCCGGTAGCAACATATTCCAACCCAAATTCTTTTGCTAATGCTTTTCCATGCGAACCTCTTCCCGAACCGGGATATCCGAACAACACAACATTCAGAAGCCGTTTGTTTAAAATTTGTTCTATAACGGAGGAAATATTTTCGCTTACCTGTTCAATTGTTTTTGTTCCGTCAATTTCAAAACAAATTCCTTTTTCTCTGTAAAAATCTAACACGGGAAGAGTTTTGTTGTGGTATTCTTTCAGTCTGTTTCGAATTACCGATTCGTTATCATCGCTCCTTCCGGAAGTTTGTCCCCGTTTCAGCAAACGCATTACCGATTCTTCTTCGGGAACTTCTAAACTTACAAGACAGGAAAGCGATGTGTTTAATTTAATCATCAATCCTTCAAGAATGTATGCTTGAATATATGTGCGTGGAAATCCATCAAACAAAAATCCGTTGGACTCGGGATTTTCCGTTATTGTTTTTTCAATTATTTGAACAATAATTTCATCGGAAACCAAACCGCCGGATGAAATAATAGTTTGCGCGTCCATTCCAAGTTTTGTTCCAGCCGCAATTTCTTTTCGCAGTAAATCTCCCGTTGAAATGTAATAGAGATTATATTTTTTTATTAAATATTCGGATTGAGTTCCTTTTCCCGCACCGGGCGGTCCAAAAAGCGCTATGTTGAGCATGTTTTTCCTTTTTTGCAGATAATGCTATAAATATCGTTCCAAAAAATAATTATTATATTGGCGCATTTTTTAGCAGAAAAATAAAGATTTATGGCGATGACGACGATAAACCGTCAACAAGACAATTTATCGTCAAATTCAATCAAATGCACGAAAAAAACAGTATGATTTCTTAATAAAACGATAACATTCAGATGGCATAGTTCTTGCCAAATATTTGTATTATCATCAACCAATTTCAAAATAAGGAGCAATTATGCAAGAGATCGTACCTCGCTGGGAATGGCGGACATTCACAAACGATTTGAAACAAGCCGAAGTCAATATTCGGAAATATGCGGAAGGAAAAACACGGGAAAGCGCAGAAGTGTATATTCTTTCCGAAGTAAGTATGGATAATACAAAAGTGCGCGATGGTTTAATGGATATTAAAACTTTGCAGCAGGTAAACGAAGACCGTTTGGAATTGTGGCTGCCGATTATGAAAGGACAGTTTCCGCTGCCGATTGCTGAGATTGAAAAAGTTTTCAAATGTTTCCGCGTCAGTCTGCCGAAATTTGAACGAGCAGAATATACGTTTGAGCAATATCTTGACGAAGTTATTCGCCCTTCAAAATTATTGAAAGCGGTTAATGTTCATAAATTACGGACCGGATTTACAATAAATAATTGCATTGTTGAAATTGCAGAAGTAACCGTTGATGATAAAAAAATAAAAACTGCCGCCGTTGAAATGGAAGACCCGGCAATGGTAATTAAAACTGTGCGCGAATTGGAACTTGATATTTTTCCAAACATAAATTATTTACGCGGACTAAAAAATCTTGTCGGAATGAAATAATAACTGAAGTTACGCAAAATCAAAAAATGCTTCGACTCGGCACAAAACCAATAGACATCCTGAGCAGATCCTTCGTTTTTTGAAGGATGCGCCTCCCGAAGGGATACCTTTGGTAGAAGGAT
>CAYXEE010000139.1:0-6435 GCA_964463935.1 uncultured Chitinophagaceae bacterium
GGAAATAATACGTTAATTGTTGCGCCGACCGGCTCGGGAAAAACTCTCGCCGCATTTTTATGGTGCATAAATAATCTTGCAGAAGAAAATATTTCCATCGCCGCTTCTTTTACGCAGCGCAGCGAATCGAAAGAAGCAGCCGTAACGCAAAAAAAAAATCGTTCGTTGCCTGCAAAACGCATTCTTCAAAATGAAAATTTTTTTCGCGGCGTGCGCGTTCTCTATGTTTCCCCTCTTAAAGCGCTAAATAACGATATTCGCCGCAATCTTGAAATTCCTCTTAGCGGAATTTTGCAGGAAGCTAAAAAACAAAATGTTGAATTCGCGCCGATTCGCAGCGCAGTCCGCACAGGCGATACAACGCAAAGCGAACGCAACGCAATGCTCAAAAATCCGCCGGATATTTTAATTACAACGCCGGAATCGCTTTATCTCATGCTCTCATCGGAAAAAGCGCGGAGAATGTTTCATTCCGTTCGCTACGTTATTGTTGATGAAATTCATTCGTTAAGCAGTAATAAACGCGGCGTGCATCTTTCCATTTCATTAGAACGGCTGGAAAAATTAGTTCGAGAAACCCGCAGCGAAAATGAAAAAACATTTATCCGCATCGGACTTTCAGCAACGCAAAAACCGCTGGAAACTGTTGCCCAATTTCTCGGCGGATGCGAATGGAAAAATAAAAAATTATCGCCGCGTCCGGTTTCTATTATAGATGCCGGCTACAAAAAAAATGTTGATATAAAAGTAATAAGCGCTGTAGCCGATTTTACCGATATGCCGTTGGACAGCGTGTGGCATTCTATGTATCCGCAATTGTTAGATTTAATTTTTGCTCATCGTTCAACCCTTATTTTTGTAAACAACAGAAGATTAGCCGAACGGCTTTCTGCAAAACTGAATGAAATGTTGAGCGGCGAATCCGATACATTTAACAATTATGCCGTTCCTGCTAAACCCTCCAAGAGTCATTCCCGAACGCTTTTATCGGGAATCCAAGAAACAGATTCCCGCATTCGCGGGAATGACGGAGAGACACTTAAAATTTTTGCATATCACGGAAGCATGTCGCGCACGGTGCGCGAACAGCTTGAATCCGATTTAAAATCGGGAAAACTCCGCGCGCTCATTACAACATCCGCGCTCGAACTCGGCATTGATATCGGCAGCGTTGATCTTGTTATTCAAATTCAATCGCCTAAAGGAATTGCGCGCGGCTTGCAGCGAGTCGGGCGTTCCGGGCATCTTGTTAAAGCAGAAAGTAAAGGACGATTGTTTGTAACGCATCGCGACGATCTTTTGGAAAGCGCAATTGTTGCAAAAGAAATGCTTGCAAATAAAATTGAACGAACTTCCGTTCCGCAAAATTGTTTAGATGTTCTGGCGCAGCAAATTGTTGCAATGGTAAGCGTTGAAGAATGGAATGTTGATGAATTATTCGATCTTCTGCGCCAATCATATTGCTACCGCGCGCTAACGGAAAATATTTTTCATTCTGTTTTGCAAATGATTTCGGGAAGATATTCCAGCGAAACATTCCGCGAATTGCGCGCCCGCATTGTGTGGAATAAATTACATAACACGCTTTCGCCGCTTCCCGGTTCTTCAAAACTTGCCATTATGAACGGCGGAACAATTCCCGACCGCGGCTATTACGGCGTGTACCTTGAAGATTTAAAAACAAAAATCGGCGAAGTAGATGAAGAATTTATCTATGAAAGCCGCGCCGGAGATACGTTCATTCTCGGTTCAAACGTGTGGCGAATGATTGATATTGATGCAAACAAAGTTGTGGTTCAACCTGCGCCGGGACAACCCGCGCGAATGCCGTTCTGGCGCGGCGAATCAATCGGAAGAACGTACGAATTAAGCGTGAAAATTGGAAAATTTATTGATCAAATTTCAAATAATGCTCATACTGAGACGAAACGAAGTGAAGACGAAGAGTCCATTCAAAACCATTGGATGCAGAATAACAATTCTCACCGAACTGATATTTTAAAAGATTTTCCAATAGATCATTTTTCACTTCACAACCTGCTCAATTATGTAGATGAACAAAAAGAAGCGACTCGAATTCTTCCTGCGCATCAATCAATTGTTGTGGAAGGATTCCGAGATGAAATCGGCGATCCGCGTATTGTTGTTCATTCAATTTTTGGGAAAGGCGTAAACGGACTTCTGGGAATTGTGTTGCAGCATTATTTACAGCGGCGGCTCGGAATTGAAATTCAAATGCTCTACAATGATAACGGAATTCTTTTCCGCTGTTCAGATGTAGAACGGCTTCCGCTCGATCTTTTTAACGCAGTCGCTCTGCACAACGCACAGCAAATAATTTTGGAAAACATTCCTTCGTCGCCGCTGTTCGGCGCGTTATTTCGGCAGAATGCAGAACGAGCGCTCCTTCTTCCGAAAGGAAATTTCGGAAAACGAACTCCGTTTTTTTTGCAGCGGCTTCGCTCTGCAGATTTGCTTCAGCTTGTACGTCAATACAACGATTTTCCGATTGTTATTGAAACGCTGCGCGAATGTTTGAACGACGCATTAGATTTTGAACACTTCAAAGAAATTATTTCTCAAATTGAAAGCGGAGAAATTCACATTCACGCTGTGCAAAATGAAATGCCGTCGCCGTTTGCCTCGTCCGTGCTGTTCGATTTTGCCGCAGTGTATATGTACGAATGGGATCAGCCGAAAAATATTGAGCAGCAGCAATTTGCCTCATTGAATCGCGAGCTTCTTTCCGAAATTGTGCAGATGGATTCTGTAAAAAATGTTGTACGCGCAGAAGCAATTGAAAAGGTAGAAGAACAATTGCAATTCACCGCAGCAACGCGCAAAGCCCGTTCGGCAGAAGAATTGATGGACATTTTTCTTCGTCTCGGCGAAATGACAAACGAGGAAATACATGCGCGATGCGAAAAAGAATCATTCTCTCAGCAATTGATAAACAAAGGAATTATTATCCCGATGCAAATCGGAGATAATGAATATTTTATTTTAGCAGAAGAACTCAATCTGTACGCACCTTTAGGAATTGTCATTCTGAGAAGTGGAGCGGCGAAGAATCCAGAAAATGAATGGCAGCAGACCGAAGCAGAAAATATTTTTTCCAAAACAGAATCGCTTCGTTATTTACTTCTTCGATTTCTACATACGCACGGACCGGTTTCGCTTTCACAAATCGCGCTACGATTTTCTATTGCTGAAAATGAATGTCGAGAAATTCTTTTTTCATTAAAGCCGGACGATAATATTGTTCGCGGTCAATTTGTATATGAAATCACTGAAGAACAATGGTGTTACCGCCCGAATCTTGACCGCATTCACCGCGCATCAATTTTTCTGCGAAGAAAAGAGATTAAGCCCGCAACGCTTTCTGATTTTACGCAGTTTCTTCTTTGCTGGCAGAATCGTCATCCAAGGTATTTAGAAAAGAGCGATGGAATTTTTTCCGTGATGGAAAAAATGGAAGGATTTGTATTCCCCAATGAAATTTGGGAAGCGGAAATTTTTCGTACGCGCATACAGCCGTACGATGCGGCGCAGCTTCGCTCGCTTATTTCGCGCGGAGAATTATTCTGCATCGGAAACGAATCGGGAAAATCGCAATGGATTATGAGAGGAAACGGAAATTATTTTCTTCCACAACAAAATATTGAATCGCTTTCAATTCCGGCGCAAAAAATCTTCGCATTCGTAAAAGAAAACGGCGCATCATTTCTTTCGGATATGCGAGACGAATTGCACCTTACGCTTGCCTCGCTC
Source organism: uncultured Chitinophagaceae bacterium (assembly GCA_964463935.1). Lineage (GTDB taxonomy): Bacteria > Bacteroidota > Ignavibacteria > UBA10030 > UBA8401 > JACFMZ01. The sequence goes on from CAYXEE010000139.1 coordinate 3,772, forward strand.
AACAAATCTCTTGCAGAATTATTCTGGCGCGGACTTATTACCAACGATGTAGCAGATGAAATTGCAAACATTAAACGATACCGTCAACACGATGAAGACCACATTACAGGCGGATTCCATCTGCCGGATGAACGATTTGAGATTGTCAATCCGAAACGAAATCCATTAAGCAAAATTGCAATGCGCGGCGTACGCAAAGCTCTTCACGATGTTGCCGGCTGGAACGGACGCTGGTCGCTTGTGCATACGAAACATCTTCTCGGCGGAAAAATTTCCGATGAAGAAAAAATTCATAGACAAGCAGAACAATTACTGCTCCGATATGGAATTGTTGCGCGCGAAATTGCAAAGCGCGAAGACAACCTGCTTTCGTGGCAATTGCTTGCAATGGAACTTCAGAGAATGGAAATGCGCGGAGAAATTCGGCGCGGTTATTTTATTGAAGGACTTTCCGGTATGCAGTTTGCGCTGCCGGATGCAGTGCAATTGTTGGAGGATAATAAATTTTCCAATCAATCTATGCCGAGCGATGAATTGAATACCGTTGTTGTACTTCATGCGTGCGATCCTGCAAATCCCTTTGGAACAGGAATTGAAATTCCTTTTGTAGAGTCCACTTCAAAAGTGGATTCTACATTTGCTCCGCGCATTACACGCGCTGCTTCTAATTTTATTGTGCTTCACAACGGCGCGCCGATTCTATGGATTGAAAACTTTGGTTTGCGCTTATTTGTTCTTCAACAAGTGGAGTCCTCCTTCAAGGTGAACTCCATCTCAAACGCGATAGCTCAATTTATTGCGCACATACGTAATAACTATCCGCATAAAACAGAAATTACAGTAGAATATATTGATAACCGCCGTCCGAGCGAAAGCAAGTATTTTGATTTGTTTCGTTCCGTCGGATTTTACCGCGACAAAGTGCAGACTGTACGATTGGATTTACGATAATTTTTTTGCCGGCGCAAAATCTTTCTGGATAAAGACTAGGAACGGTCAGGAAACCGTTCCTAGTTGTTGATAGTACAATTTACATTCCAAAACCAAAGCCAACGGCAACGCTTAATACAGTCCACACAGCCCACACGCCGAATGAAACTCCCATCGCTTTGTCTGAAGAAACATTCCACAATTTTGCAAATCCGACTCCGATGATAAACAACTGCCAGAGCGTAAAAATATTTAACGCTCCAAGAATTTTATGCGTAGTATTTGTCGGATCGAAATCTGCAACCGCAAGAGCAAGAGACGGCTGTGCATACAACGAACCCATTCCAACAACCATCGCCATTCCAACTAAACCGCCGATAATTCCAACGTAGAGCGAAAGACCGTACACCTCAAGAATTTTTCCGTATCCCGCGGCAGATTTGAAAATAAATTTTCCACAAAGCCAATATACAAGCGAATATCCAAACACCATAAATGCAGTTACAAATGCAACGCCAATTCCGCCGAAAATTAAAAACATCGGCGAACCAGGCTTTGCCGGATTATTTTCCATCGCCATATTCATTTGATCCTGCGTCATTTTACCCTCGGCAACGCGTTTTTCCATTGCCTTTTGCTGCATTTCCATCATCTCGTCTTGAATCGGCGGCTGATTGAATACAACAAATGTAAATACTATTCCGACCAGCAACGTTAGTACAAACGGAATTGCCCAGTTTGATGTTTGCTTTTCCGATTTGGCAACAACATCAAACACTTCGCCGGGAGACGACAATATTCCTACAATTTTATCAGTAAGAGACATTTCAACGGTTTGTTGTTCGGCAGAAAATTTTTCTTCAGACATGATTCCTCCTTATTAAATGGTGAGAAATAAACGCATACAATTGTACGAAATGAAAAACAAAAATTCCACAGAGAAAATTTTTTTGCGTATTGAAAAGTATCGTAAAAAATCGTACATAGAAGAAATATTTTTTTATCAAAGGAGCTTTTATGTTTTTATCATTTGAAGGAATTGACTGCTGCGGAAAAACAACACAGATTAAACTGCTTGCAAATAGATTAGCGGAAACTCAACATGTCGTTCAGTTATTGCGCGAACCGGGCGGAACAGAAATTTCCGAACGCATACGCGCAATATTGCTGGATAAAAAACATCTAAACATGACGCAGATTTCGGAATTATTTCTTTTTTCTGCCGCAAGAGCGCAATTAGTAAACGAAGTGATAAAACCCGCGCTGGCTAAAAAAACAATTATCATCTGCGATCGGTTTGTAGATTCAACCACCGCTTATCAAGGATATGGAAGAAATTTGACGCTTGGCGCGGTGAAAACAATAAATACCGTTGCTACATTCGGCACTCTGCCGAAAAAAACTTTTCTTCTTGATATTACAATTCAAGAAATGTTAGACAGGCGCGCCGCCAGCCATCAAGAAGTTGATAGAATGGAACTCGGCAATAAAGAATTTTTTACGCGCGTACGAGACGGTTATTTAGAAATGGCGGCGAATGAAAAAAATCGGTTTGTCGTTATCAATGGAAAGCAATCCATCGAAACAATTCACGAAGAAATTTGGAATGTTGTTGAAAATTTAATAACACAGCAGGAATAAAAAAATTAAACAAGCATTGCTAAAATTTTTATTATTACCTGAAGTTACGCAAAATAAAAAAATGCTTCGACTCCCGCCTTCTCCGCTCCGAAG
>CAYXEE010000140.1:0-1378 GCA_964463935.1 uncultured Chitinophagaceae bacterium
CGAAGGTCCCGAAGGGATCCCTTAGGGAGATACCTTTGGTAGAAGGATGACCTTACAAACTTAAGCGTGCCTCGCTCAGCATGACCATCTGCGTAACTTCAGTTATTAATGCAAACTTATTTGAATTTTTTTGGGATTCTATTTTCTTCTTTAAACAATTCGGGCATAAACAATTTTGTTGAGAATTTACAGGTAAAACATTCGCCAATTCAAAGCACCAGCACGTTTCTTTGCCGGATTTTGCGCCGCATTCAAATTCTTCACCGCACACGGGGCAGATTGAATTTTTTTGAACTTTATCGGTCATACGATTTTGTAACGAAAACATTTCACTTCGTGGTCATTCACCATTCCTACTGCCTGCATAAAAGCATAGCAAATAGTTGAACCGACAAAACGAAATCCGCGCTTTTTTAAATCTTTGCTCATTGCATCAGATTCGGCAGTTTTTGTAGGAATATCTTTTATTGATTTTCGTTTATTCACAATTGGTTTTCCGCCGATAAATTGCCAAATATATTTATCAAACGAACCAAATTCTTTTTGCACTGCAAGAAATGCTTTAGCATTGGAAATTGTAGATTCAATTTTCAATCTATTTCTAACAATTCCTTCGTTGTTCATTAAAGCGAAAACTTTTTTTGAATTATATTTTGCAATTTTTTTTGCGCTAAAATTGTCGAATGCTTTTCTGTAATTCTCGCGTTTTCGTAAAACAGTGAGCCAACTTAAACCAGCTTGCGCTCCTTCAAGAATAAGCATCTCAAATAATTTTCTATCATCGTAAACCGGAACGCCCCATTCATTATCATGATAAAGAATGTACAACGGATCAGTTCCTACCCATTGGCAGCGGTGTTTTGTCATAATTTATTCTTAACTCAATAATGATGGATTGTCTATATCGCCTGAATTGATTTTCCGAAAGAGAAGTAAAGAAAAAATCCATTCTGTTCATACAATTTCTAAAATAAAAAAGGGACATTGTAGAAATGTCCCTGCTGAAAAATGCGTAATAGATTTTTATCCCATCACGCGTAAATATTCTTCTAATGAAATAAGTCCGGCCACAAGTTTTTTTGCCGCGTCAAACCGCACCGGTTCAAAACCTTTTTTCTGGGCAGCTTCTTTCATTTTAACAAGCGAAGCGCCGGAAGCAATCATATCGCGCAGTTCATCTTCGATAATAAGTACTTCGTGAATTCCTATGCGTCCAAGATAACCGTCGCCTTCGCAAACATTACAGCCCTTGCCGCGCGCAAGTGAAATTGAACCTTCAAGACGCTCTAAACCTGCGGCAACTAACTGTCTGTGGCTCGGCTGATACTGTTCGCGGCAGTAGGGACAAATTTTTCGCGCAAGTTGTTGGAATACAACG
>CAYXEE010000140.1:1419-6431 GCA_964463935.1 uncultured Chitinophagaceae bacterium
AAATTAACCAAACGCGCAATAGCCGTGAGAGAACTTGTTGCCAAGATTGTGCTGATAACTAACTTTCCAGTCATTGCCGCTTCGGCTGCAGAAGTACCTGCTTCAGGATCGCGAATTTCGCCGAGAAAAATTACTTCGGGATCTTGACGGAGTGCATTACGCAGCGCAGTAGTAAAATCCATTTTTTGATCTGCATCTATCTGCACCTGACTTGCAAAATCCATTCTATATTCTACCGGACTTTCAACGGTAATAATATTTTTTTCAGAATCGCGCAATTGATTGATACCGGCATATACAATTGTACTTTTTCCGCTTCCGCCCGGACCGGAAACCAACAACAAACCATTGGGACGATGAAGCAAATAATCGTATTTCGTAAAATTTTCCGGCGAAAAACCGATTTCGTGCATATTTAAAAGGCGCGCTCCTTTTTTCATAACGCGCATAATAATACGCTCGCCATCTATTGTGGGAATTGTGTTAATGCGAAAATCGAATGAATAATTTCCAAATGTCGCCGCATACCTTCCTGACTGCGATTTCTTTTTATCAAAAACATCCATATTGCTTCGCGCGCGAACAATATTGCCGATGGTTTCGGTCATTTCTTTCGGCAGCGAAACAACGCTTTCCATAGCTCCATCAACCATTTTACGAACGCGAAGTTCGCGGTCTGTCGGTTCAAAATGTATGTCGCTGGCTCCGCCCCGCACAGATTGAATAATAATTTCATCAAGAATAACTTCGCCCGCAGGCGCTCTTCCGGTGCGAATAAGTTCTATAACTTTATCGCGTCCCTTCGTTTTTATATCTATATGTTCCAGCGCAAATTTAGATTGAAGCGAACGAAATTCATAATTATGCGCAAGTTCGGGTTTAGTTAGTTTGTTAAACGCAGAAAGCGTAACTACAACCGGAATAATAAATAGTTTTGCATCTTTGCGCGATGATTCAATCAATTCTTTATAGGGAGGATTGATAAATGCAATGGTCATATCAAGACCGGCGCGCAATATTGGAAGAATAAGAAATTGTTCACGGAATGATTCGGGAAGAACATCCGCCGGACAATTTGGGAGAGACGGCGTTAGTTCGATAAAAGGAACTCCAAACTCATTAGCAATTGTTTCTGCAACTACATCCTCATTAATTCCCATATTTTCAACAAGAATTTCTGTGGCGCTTTTATCGGGCGAATCTTTCAATTCAATTTGAAATTTGTCGTACCTCATTGTGTTAAGGTAACCGGCTTTTAATAATGCCCGCGCTAATCGGAGATCTTCTTCTCTAACTGTCATATTTGTGTATAGAATTTGTCAATTTCATCTTGACTTAATGTAGTAAGCGATTTTTTTTCGCCAATAAATTCGTGATAGATGTTTAATAATTCCTTCAACTGATTTTCGGAAAAATTAGATGAAAGATACCTCAATACTTCTTCTTCATTATTAGACATGAACGGGTTATTGATTGTTGTTAATTTCTTTCCGCAAATTCCGCAGAAATTATTCATCAGCGAATTGGGGAATCCGCAAACCGGACAAACAAGAACGTCGCTTTGGTCTTGCGATAAATCCTGCGCATTACTCATTTCTTGTCTCCTTGAAGATTAAATACGAAGCGAAGAATTTCGCTTAATTTTTGTGCATTCCATGGCTTAAGCAGATAATAACTTGCGCCAAGCTCTTTTGCCAATTTTACTATCTCAATACTTGAAACAGCCGTAAGAATTATTATTTTCGCCTGCGGGTCAATTTGACGCAATTGTTTTACCACGGCTAATCCATTCATCTTGGGAAGAATATAATCTACAAAAACAACCGAAGGGCGCACCTGTCTGTATTTTTCAATTGCAGAAAGCGCATCGCCGACTTGAAAAACTTCTTTCACTCCTTCATTTCGAAGCTGCATATTTAACAATGCGCGTATATGCTCGGAATAATCAACAATGAGCGCTGTTAAATCGTGAATAGAAGTTTGTTTTACATGAATGCCGCTGATTTCTGGTTTTTGAGTTTCCATAAAATTTAACCTAATACGCGTAAATATTCATCCATTGAAATTACGCCTGTAACTAATTTTTTTGCTGCGTCAAAACGTATTAGTTCAAAACCTTTTTGAACGGCAACTTCGCGCAATTTTACTAATGATGCCTGCTTAAAAATAAGGTCTCGAAGTTCCTCATCAATAATAAGTACTTCGTGAATTGCCGTTCTTCCCAAATATCCGTCCCCCCCGCATTTTTCGCATCCTCTGCCTCTGAATAATTGAATGGAACCGTCTAGCTGCGCTAAGCCGGCGCTGCTTAATTGCCTTCTGGTTGGAGTGTATTGTTCTTTACAGAATCGGCAAATTTTTCGTACAAGCTGTTGATACACAATTCCCATTAACGTTGGCGCAAGCCACGAAGGAGGAATTCCTAAACTTAACATTCTTGGAATAGCAGAGAGCGCGTCGCTTGAAAGCATTGTACTAATAACCATATTTCCCGTCAGCGCCGCTTCGGCTGCAATTCGGCTTGCATCTTCATCGCGCATTTCTCCAAGAAATATAATGTGCGGGCTTTGTCTTAATATTGAGCGCAACGCTAATGAATAATCAAATTTTTGGTCGAAATCTACCTGAACCTGCGTTGCAAAATCTAAACGGTATTCAATCGGGTTTTCAACTGTGATAATGTTTTTTTGCGAATCTCTAAATTCATTTAATCCGGCATATACCGTTGTACTTTTTCCGCTTGCCGAAGGACCAGCTATTACCATTAAACCTCGAGGGCGGCGAAGCAGATATTTAAACTTCATTAAATTTTCATCGGATAAACCGAGATCAAGAATATCTACTATCCGCGCGCTTTTCCGAAGGATGCGTATGCAAAATCTATCTCCATCTAATGCCGGAACGCTACTGACGCGAAAATCGAAAATATGGTTTGCATACGTATGCGTATAGCGTCCATCGCCGGGTTTTTTTTTATCAAAAACATTCATGCCGGAACGAGCGCGCAAAATATTTCCAATGTTTTCGTGAAACTCAAGAGGAAGCGTCAATATTCGTTCCATTACTCCATCCAAATTAAATCGGATATTGTAAACGCCGTCCCCCGGTTCAAAATGTATATCATTTGCGCCGGATTTTATAGCGCGTATTATAATATCTTCCAGAAGCGTATCGCCGCTCGGCATTTTTCCGGCGCGCTGAATCTCTTTTATTTTTTCAGCGCCGCGTTTAAACACATCAAACTGTTCAATGGGAATTTTTGGATGAAGCGTTTCAAATTCATCTAATAAAGAAATTTTTTCTTCTTTGGTAAGAGAAAGGTATTCGGAATAACGAATTGCGACGGGAACAATAAAAATTTTTGCATTATTCCGCATTTCTTCTACGAGTTCTTTGTACGGCGGGGTAATAAATGCGGTCGTCATTTCAACGCCGCTTCGCAGAATCGGAAGTATTTTATTTTTCCGTTGAAATTCATCGGAAAAAACTTGCTGCGAAATCGTAATCATTGAAGGCGTAGCAGATACAAGCGGAATGTGAAATTCATTTGAAATTGTCTCTGCAACCGCGTCTTGATTAACGTGCAGAATATCTACAAGAATCTCTGTACACGTTTTTGACTGCGGTTCTGCAAGCATACGCTGAAATTTGTCTAATTGTTTATTATTCAAATAGCCGTTTCGTAACAGCGCCTTGCCTAATACTATGTCTTCATCTCGTATCATTATTCAAATAATCTATCAATATCTTCTTGTTTCTGTCCTGTCATTTTGGATTTATCGCCTAAACTTTGTTTCTGTAAATCTAATAATACTATCAATTGTGTATCTGCAAAATTGGGCGTTGATATAAATTGGGTTTCCGTTACTTGCGGTCGAAAAATCGGCTTTTGCGCAATAATGTGTTCGCCGCAGCCGCCGCAAAACTGATCGGTGATTGCGTTAATAAATCCGCAGGAATGACGCGCGCCGGGCAGTTTTGTTTGGCAAAATGCGCACGTTGTAATACCGCGCGCGTTATCGCTATTGCATTGCGGACAAATCACTCTTACTCTCCTGTTTGCGATAAAATTTTGTTCATTACTTCTACAACTTTTGCCGGCTGATACGGCTTTATTAAATAATGGCTTGCGCCGAGTTCCCGCGCTTGCTGAATTACTTCCATACTTGAAACCGCAGAAAGCATTATTACTTTTGCATTCGGGTCGTACCCTTTTATCTGTTTAAGCACATCTAAGCCGGACATTTTTGGAAGCATATAATCTAAAAACACAATTGTCGGATTATGCACTCGATATTTTTCAAATCCGTCCAATCCATCTACAGCTTGGTAAATATTTTTTATTCCTTCTTTTTTTAAAAGCATTAGCAGCAGCGCTCTTACATGTTCGGAATCATCAACAATAAGAACTGAAACGTCTCCTTTTCCTTCCGCCATAACAATATTCCTTTATCTATGCTATAGTTCGAGTTACGCGTTGAATTTCTTCAATCGTGGTAAGTCCGGCAATAATTTTTTTCAAACCGTCAAATCGTAAATCGCGGAAACCGTTCTTTTCCGCAACTTCGCGTATTTTTGTTGTAGTTGCATTTTCATAAATAAGATTTTGAATTGCTTCATCAACGCTGAAAATTTCATGAATTGCAATTCTTCCTCTGTATCCTTTGTAATTACATTTTTTACAACCGCCGCCGCGGTAAAATGTAACTTTATCTGTTAATCCGCTTAAGCCCGCCTGATACAACGTTGCTTCCGACGGTTTAAACGATTCTTTACAACCATCGCAGATTTTTCGAACCAGCCGCTGCGCAAGAACTCCGATGAGCGCAGGCGCAAGCCAGTACGATGGAACTCCCATATTTATTAAACGCGGAATTGCTCCGACTGCATCGTTTGTATGAATTGTGCTGACAACTAAATGTCCCGTTAGCGCCGCTTCCGTTGCAATAATTCCGGTTTCGCTGTCGCGGATTTCGCCGACAAGAACAATATTCGGATCTTGCCGCAAAATA
>CAYXEE010000141.1:0-1275 GCA_964463935.1 uncultured Chitinophagaceae bacterium
ATATTTTAATGTTTCAATGTACTTTTAGGTACGGTGGACTCCATCTTACGAATTTGCGTAACTTCGGTTATATAACTGAAGTTACGCAGATGGTCATGCTGAGCGAGGCACGCTTAAGTTTGTAAGGTCATCCTTCGGCGCATCCTTCAAAAAACAAAGGATTTGCTCAGGATGACCTTAATTTTTTGTGCCGAGTCGAAGCATTTTTTTATTTTGCGTAACTTCGGTTATATAAAAGAAATATTTGTGGTGTAATATGAAACCCAGATTTGTCATTAGAAATTGTTACCTAATGACAAATCTGGGTGAAATATTTTTATTTGTAAGCCGCATTTCAATTTCTTACTTTTAGCAATGATTGAATCAGCTATGCGCGTAAGCTCAATAACAATTTATCCGATTAAATCGTGCAGAGGAATTTCTCTGCAGTCCGCAATTGTGGAAGAACGCGGATTGCGGTACGACAGACGCTGGATGCTTGTTGATGAAAATAATTCTTTTCTTTCACAGCGCAAACATCCAAAAATGTCGTTGATTGATATTGCAATACGGGAAAATTCGTTGTTTGTCAGCGCGCCGAAGATGGAAAGCATTTCTATTCCGTTACAATCTGAAGAGAAAGAAAATATCTCTGTAACAATTTGGGATGATATTGTTTCTGCAATAGAAGCAGATGAAATTATCAGCGAATGGTTCAGCGATTTTTTACACACCGATTGCAAATTAGTATTTCAGCCGGATGAAAGTATTCGCACTGTTGATGCAAAATATGCCCGCGCCAATGAACACACATCGTTCGCCGATGCGTTTCCTTTTCTTATTATTTCTGATTCTTCTCTTGATGCGCTCAATAAAAAACTTTCGCTGCCCGTTCCGATGAATCGTTTTCGTCCCAACATTACAATTTCCGGCTGCGAGCCGTTTGCGGAAGATTTGTGGAAAAAAATTCGCATCAACAACATACTTTTTTCGCTTGTTAAGCCGTGCGCAAGATGCGTTGTAACAACAATTGATCAAGTAAGCGGGGAAACAGGAAAAGAGCCGCTTCGCACTTTGTCTGAATTTCGGACGTTCAATAATAAAGTTATGTTCGGTCAAAATGCAATTACCGATACTGTGGGAGAAATTTTTATCGGTAATGCTGTTGAAATTGTACAAGAATAATTTTTTCATTAAAAACATTCGGAGCTAATAATGTCAAACAAATTTACAGCGGAAGTTTCTATTGAAATTAACGCAGGCAAAGCGGCTGTATGGAAAGCATTAACCGATCCC
>CAYXEE010000141.1:1285-6393 GCA_964463935.1 uncultured Chitinophagaceae bacterium
AATGATTAAGCAGTATTTTTTTGGAACGGAAACAGATTGCGATTGGAAAAAAGGAAGTCCAATCTTTTTCCGCGGCGAATGGGAGGGGACAAAATATGAAGACAAGGGAACAATTCTTGATATAGAGACGGAAAGTTTTGTTCGATATAATTATTGGAGCTCATTGTCCGGAACGACAGACGCGCCGGAAAATTATGCAACTATTGTTTACGAATTAACCGCAAATGGAAATTCTACAATTCTTAAAATTACGCAGGATGGAATTGCCGACGAAGAAAAAAAGAAACATTCCGAGACAAACTGGAAATTTATTATGGGACAAATGAAGGAATTGGTTGAAGGTAAATAATTTATGCCGACTCCGGTAAATATAAAATTTTTCAAAACTCCTTCCGATTTGCGCGCGTGGTTTGAAAAAAATTCCACCAAATTGCGCGAACAATGGATTGGATATTACAAAAAAGATTCCGGCAAGCCGAGCATAACATGGCAGGAATCCGTTGACCAAGCGTTATGTTTCGGCTGGATTGACGGCATACGAAAAAGCGTTGATGAGAAACGTTATACAATCCGTTTTACGCCGCGCAACCCTAAAAGCGTTTGGAGTGCGATAAATATTTCCCGCGTTAAAGAATTGCAAAAACTCGGCGTAATGAAAGAGGCGGGTTTGCGGTTGTTTAAAAACCGCGATGTGAAAAAATCTAATTTGTATTCGTTCGAACAAAGAAAAAATTTTTCTCTGCCAAAAAAATATTTATCAACATTTCAAACAAGGAAAAATGCGTGGAAAATTTTTTCTGCTATGCCGCACTCGTACCAACGCGCAGCAATTTGGTGGATACTAACGGCAAAAAAAGAAGAAACACAGAACCGGCGGCTGCAACAGCTTATCAAAGATTCCGCAAATAACAAATCCATTCCACCGTTAACAAGGAAAAAATAATATGGCATTAAAAGATAAACGCATCGACGAATATATTGCAAAGTCGCAGCCGTTTGCTAAACCGATTCTGAATCATCTCCGCTCGCTTGTGCATCAAGCATGTCCAAACGTGGAAGAAACGATAAAATGGTCATTTCCGCATTTTGATTACAGAGGAGAAATGATGTGCAGTATGGCGGCATTTAAACAACACTGCGCTTTCAATTTTTGGAAAGCTTCTTTGATGAGCGACAAATCTCTTATCGCCAATGCAAAATCAGAAACCTCAATGGGACATCTTGGAAGAATTACATCGTTAAGCGATCTTCCGTCTGATAAAAAAATGATTGCATTCATAAAAGAAGCGGCACGCTTGAATGACGAGGGGAAGAAGATTAAGAAAGCTCCGGTTTCAAAAGAGACAAAAGAATTGATTGTGCCGGAATATTTTCTTGCCGCTTTAAGAAAAAACAAGAAGGCGTTTGCGGTATTCAATCAATTCAGTTATTCCAATAAAAAAGAATATGTTCAATGGATTGTTGAAGCAAAAACAGAAGAAACACGCAGCAACAGAGTTGCAACGGCTGTTGAGTGGATTAACGAAGGGAAAATTCGTAATTGGAAATATTTAAAAAAGTAATTTTTATCCGCCGGAATTACCGCGTTTCATTATATCAATAAATACAATCATCATCGGCATCCACGGATTTGCATCAAGCGTTTCATTTCTTTTGGGAATTGAAATATCTGCTTTATGTTTTAAAGAGATTTTTCGCTCGTACCGAAATAAAACCAAGCCGCTTTGCGTTGTTACCGTATAAATTCCTTTCCACAAATTGTATTCGCACTTGCAGCGTTCGCCGCGCGGTAGTTCATACATTCCGCCGAATTTAAATGCTTTTGCTGTGTATTTTGCAAACGGTAATTCATATCCTTCTTCCCGCACTTCTATTTCTGTAGAAAAAAATTTCGCATTCCTAAATTTCCAGATTTTTCCAAATCCTTCTGCAACTGCTTCTATCTTAAAAAAATATGGAAAGCGGAGCGAGAAAATTGTTTCATCGTTTGCAGAAATTTCAAATTCGCGTTTCCAAAGAGACGGCTGTACGCATTGCAGTTCTGCGCCGGCATAATGAGAAAGTGATTTCATTGTTCCCGCTCCTTATCTGTTTCGTTTTTCCTGCGTCCGCTTTTTTTCACCGCGTCGGCTAACAGAAATTCAATCTGAGCGTTGACGCTCCGCAGATCGTCAGCCGCCCATTTTTCCAGCGCAGAGTAGAGTTCTTCATCTAACCGCAGTAAAAATTTTTTCTTTTCACTCATTGATACAGTGTACCTGTGTTAATAACCGGCTGTGCTTCACTGTCCGATACAAGCGCCACCATAAGATTGTTTACCATTGTTGCTTTTTTATCTTCGTCGAGTTTTACAATTTTATGTTCGCTGAGAAGTTTCAGCGCATCTTCAACCATGCCGACAGCGCCTTCTACAATTTTTTTGCGCGCCGCAACTATTGCCTGCGCCTGCTGACGGCGAAGCATTGCCTGCGCAATTTCCTGCGCGTACGCAAGATGGCTGATGCGCGATTCAATTACTTCTACGCCTGCAACTTCTAACCGCGTAAACAATTGCTTCTTTAAATTCTCCGCTATCTCCTGCGGATTTCCGCGAAGAGAAATTATTCCTTCCTCATGCGCATCGTACGGATATTCCGACGCCATTCCGCGAATTGCTGTTTCGCTTTGAATTGCTACAAACTGTTCATAGTTTTCCACATCAAATAACGCGCGCGCAGAATCTATAACGCGCCAAACAATAACCGCGGCTATTTCAATCGGGTTGCCGTGAAGGTCGTTCACTTTTATCATTGCGCTGTTAAAATTTCGTATGCGTAACGAAATATGTTTTTTTACCGCAAACGGATTTGCAAACCAAAAACCGGTATCGCGCACCGAACCGATGTACTTTCCAAATAACACAAGCACTCGCGCTTCGTTCGGCTGAACAACAAAAAATCCGAACATTGCAATAAAGTTAGCCAATGCCGACAAACCAAATAATAGCGGTTGTGCGCCTGGACCGGGTTTTATTATTTGTACAAGCCACCAAATATTAAAAATCAGCAATGCAATTTCTAAAAACAGCATCGGGTAACCGTTTAACTTACCGGCATTTTTTTCAGTAACATTTTGCATAAAAACTCCTTTCATATTTTGATATTGTTATGATATCATTTTAATATCGAAATGTCAACAAAAAAGTTTCAAAAAAGAAAAAAGCCGCAAAAACTACAATTTTTGCGACTTTTTTGATTTAAATTTTTACTATTTGCTTAAAAAACAATATTCAAAAATTTGTGAAAGTAATTTTTCTTTCAACTTATTGTGCGCTTCTTTCAATTCGTCCAACAGTTCTTTGCCAAGATTTTGTTCGCTAAGCGCGCTTCGTATTTGCCACCAGCCGGCATCCCACGTGTGAATTTTATATGTATGCGTATTCAATTCTGTAAAATGTTCAAAGAAAAATTTGTACACTTTTTTCCCTTTTGCCAGAACTTCTTCTGCTTCGGAGGAAAGTTCTTCTTTATTCGCCCAGTTCGCAACAAATCTATTTTCAGCAGAAGAGAGTGATTTCACAATTTCTTTATCAATTATATTCAATCGTTTAACATCGCTTACTTTATACGGAAAGAAATTATTTGGAATTTGATACATTTGATTTTTGTACTGTACATCTTTCATTGCAACTGTTTGATTGCTGGAAGAAAATAAATTCCAAATTGTGCAGTCTGAAATAAATTTCTTTTTCAACTCTTTTGATGGCTGCAAAAATTGGTCTCTATCGTTCAGCCATGTAGCTTTCGGTATTTTTCTTACCGCATGAACAACCATACTTTTTTGAAAATTCTCTTTGGTGATTGAAAGCGCACCTGCGCTGGCGTAGGGACCCGATAATATTGCTGTATTGTTTTGATGCTGCATATCATTTCCATTGCACATAAGCGATGCAAGAAATCCTTCGGCAATTCTATCGCGAATATCTTTGTTGTGCTGTTTTACGCTTATTGCAGAACCAAATGGCGGAAAAACAATATTTGCCTCGGGGCGGTCAATCCATTTGCTTAAAAATTTGTCGCGGTGTTCTGAAACAATATGTTTAACGCCGATTTTATTTACATCGGAATCAAAAACATCCAGAACAATTTCCTGATCTTCAATTTTCTTTTTCTTTGCAAGATTCCATACTAAAAAACCAATCGGAAATGCGTTATTCGCTTTGGTGCCGGAAAAATTAGCAGAGGAGAAAACAAAGCCGCGTTCAAATTTATATTGAAATGCAGTATCACGGAATTTCTGATCGTTGTTGGCGTTTACATATTTTAATGTTGAAAATAATCCAAGATGCGTTTGCCGTCCTTCAAATTCTTTTTTTATGCGGAATAAAAACTGCGCAAATAATTCGCGGCTTACTTCGCCAAGATCGTGTTGATGCATTACTTTCCGCATTTTTGTATCGCTTACATCTTTTTTGCTTTTTTTTCCGATTGTTCCTGCGGTTTGGCTGGTAGCAAACGGCGGATTGATAATAATTACCCATTGAATTTTCGGATCGAACAAATCACGAAGTAAATTTGGGGGCTGTTTTGCCGGTCTATCGTAAACAAAAAATCCTTCTGAAAAAACGCTTTCAACATCATCGTTCAAATAATCATATTGAAACACAGTTGCCTCTGGAAAAAGCCGTTTGCAATGTTCAACATCTTCTATATGATACGTAGAAAGATACGTGTGTTTGTATGCTTCGCTCGGCAAATGATACTGCAAATTTCCCGTACCTGCCGCCATATCCCAAATTCTGTAATTCTTTTTCCACCATTGTTTACCGAGTGTTTTTTCTAAATAGTCTAAACCCTTTTTGGCAAACTTAAGCGGTGTAAAAAATTCTCCTTGAAACCTGCGCAATTCCTCATCCGTTAAGCGGTCGAGTTTTGCATAAATACTTCGGATTAAATCTTGATTGCTGACTTTTTCGTAAATACTCCAAAAATATTGGTAGCGATGAAGCAATATCTTTTTAATTTTTCTTTCACCGCTTTCAAACACAAAAACAATTTTGTTTTCCTTTTTATCAATGTGCGTTCTGCCTTGTTGAATATCCGAAATAAAATATCGAGACGCTTTCAATC
>CAYXEE010000142.1:0-6350 GCA_964463935.1 uncultured Chitinophagaceae bacterium
CTGCAATAAAACATCGTAAGCCGTAAATTCCAAAAATAAACGGGAAAATTGTAGCCGCGATAACTGCGGTTAAAAAAAGAGTAGAAATAATTGCAGCATTTTTCATTCCATACACAATCGGGAATGTTCTGATATTATTTTTAGAATCGCCGTCAACATCTTCCATATCTTTTATTACTTCGCGTCCTGCATTGATAAGAAATGCAAATATCGCGGGAATAATTGTTCCTTGAATATTTCCCACCGCCGCGCCGCCGAAAATAAACGCCAGTCCGGTCATAAACGCAACAACAAGATTTCCGGCAAGCGGCGTTGCCTTCAACCAATAGCTGTACATAAAAATTACCGGAACCGCGCCGAATGAAATAAAAAACGCCGCCATTGAAGCATACACGCTCATCATAATTCCCGTGCCGGAAAGCGCGCCGTAAAAAATCATTGCGTCAAATTTATCAACTGCGCCGCTGGCAATCGGACGGTGCGGTTTATTTATTTTGTCAATTTCAACATCAAAAATATCGTTAATTACCATTCCGCCCGCGCCGATAAGCGCGCCGCCGATTGAAGAAAAAAGCATCGCAATAAAATCTGCTTTCGTTCCGCCTGCAAGCAGGCAGGCGACAAAAATTGAAAGTCCGGTGATAATAAAATTTACCGGACGTATTAAAGTAATATAATGTTTATACATTTTTTCGTTTGCGCCTTTGCATAAGATGTTCTACAAAATGTAAGCAGTTCAAAATTCGTTCACAATTCCAACGTGTAATTTTCCTTGGGAAAAAGAATCGCCTTTCCCTAAAGCAAAACTAATGCTCAGTAATCCAACCCCGGTTTCAATTTTTGCGCCGACTCCGTAACCGTACAACGTCTGACTCTGTTTTGAAATTTTTCGTATTTGATCTTCAGGACGGGAAAAATATCCGCCGTCAAAAAATCCGAACAACGATGAAGCCCGTCCGGTAAGAAAACGATATTCATTATTCATCCATAGTACCTGCGATGCAAAAAATTGATTTTCTCTGTAGCCGCGGATAGAATTTGTTCCGCCGACTTGATAAAGATCGCTGATTTCTAATTGCGTTGATGTTATTTGTTTTCCGTGAATCTGTACTGCAATTACTTGGCGCGTATATGTTGTAAAATACGATTCAACATCGAGAACAATTTTGTTAATATTAAAATTTTTATTTTGTGCAAGCGAAAGATATTGCTCCGGTCCGGTAATACGTTTTGTCCCTCGCTGCACTGAAGTAAAATAGCGCACGCCGCCGGTAGGATTTCTGGGAAAATCTCTTGTGTCGTACAAAATTTCGCCGCCAAACAATAACGCATCGCTTTGAAATACAGAAAATGATGCAACTGCGGATGACGGCACAACAGTTTCGGAGGCGGCATTTCCTGCAAAACTTAATTCGTCGGAAACTGCATATTCGCCGCGCAGATCAATTTTCGTTTTTACGAATGATGAATCTTGTTTTCTCTGAAAAAATGCCCCGTTCATAGTAAATGGAATTGAAAAAATCCACGGCTCATAATATTGCAATTCCAATTCCTGAGTCGTTTCCGTTTCGCGCTGCCATCGCACCATTGCCTTTCTTCCTGTACCAAACAAATTTCTCATCGCAACAAAAATATTTCCGGTAAAATATCCTTTGTTCGTCTGCAGATTCGGAACATATCCCAAAATTCCATCAAACGAATTTGCACTCCCTTCCTTTACGGCAACAATCACTCCGCCGTGCAGCGAGTCAGAAATGATATTTGATGATACATATAATTGCGGCTCTGCAACAGAAGAAAACAATTGAAGCCGCTCAAGCCGGCGGTGAAATTTTCGCAGCCGCTCTTGATTAAACAATTCATTCCGCTTCAGGCGCATTTCACGAACAACAACATTTGCATTTGTTGCAGAATTTCCTTCCACGCGAATTTCATCTATAAAAAATTTCGGTCCTTCTTTAATGGTAAGTTGAAGCACGAGCGATTCAGAAGTATTTTCCGACCAATATGCGCTGTCTATTGTTACGCTGGCAAATGGAAATCCGATAGCAGAGTAATAATTTAAGATAGCTTGAATATCCCGCTCAATTGTTGCAGAACTGTTGCCGCTGTTCTTTTTTGTTTCAAGTAGTTTTGCAATTTCATCATCCGTACGTTGCACATTTCCGCTGATGATAAGCGAATCAACAGTAATATTCTGCGCGCGAAGAATTGCTGTAAATAAAAAAAGCCAGATGCACATAGCAAATGGCTTACAATATTTATATTTGTAAAGTCTCACGGTTAATTTTTCAATCGCTGCAGCAAATCCCAAATCGGCGTTAACAAACGGTAATCGCCGAAACCGGATTCATCTACAAATACTAATGAACGATTGTAATCATAATACGCCCATATTTCGTACGGCTTGGAGTCTATATCAAACGGATGGCGCTCCACGTTATTGGGAGAGCCGAAAAGAATAAACACCATTCCCATATCGGTTTTCCATCCCTCCATATAATGCGAAAAATTTTTGTTTGCATATTCAACGCGGGAATAATATTCTTCCATCGCTTCATTCCGTTTCGTATCCGGGCTCGGATCTCGTTTTTTCCAAAATGCTTCAAACCGTTTTCGCTTTTCCTCGCCGGTTTTTCCCTCTTGTATGTAGTCATAATCGGATTCTTTTGCAATGTAGCGCAGCTGGCGGATTGCAAGATCAATATCAGTAATGCTTGCGGGAGAATTTGCCAGCCGAACGGCAAATGCTTTTTGTTTTACTGCGGTTGCGTTTTCTTTACTATTCAGCGATGATATTTCGACCGTAATTTGATAATTTCCAATTGCGTATGGAATACTATCGAATCGAGCAATAATCTGCGAACGATTTACTTTCGAGATATAGAATTGATCGCGTTCAACTACTTTATTCCCTTTCATATCGGAAATAGTATAACGGACTTGTATAGAATCGTTCAGACGCGCGTTGTAAATTTCATAAAATAAATAAAAAGCGTTATTGTTCTCTGCAATATTTCCGGTTACGTTCGGGGAAATATTGTGTTTGTCGCCCGCAGTCTGCACGCTGTTCACCAGCATTATATCGGAAATACTTATTGCTTTCATTGCATAATTTCCAACAATAATTTTCCTGATAATCGTAGAAACTTTTTTCGTTTCGCCGTCTTTTAATTGAGCGCGCGCGTTGTAAATTCCGGGCGTTACAAGCAAATATCGCTGCGTTGTGTGAAATGCTTTTTTCGATTCCGTAATTTTAGCGTCTGTAACGCGAATTTCTTCAGTCCAAAGTTTCTCCATTATAGAATGATTTTCAAGCGTAAGGAGATTTATCGTAACTTCATATTGTGCAAGAAATGAATTTCCATCCTTAACAAATTGCAGCGCATCGTACGGAATTTGAAGATAGAAATCAACGCGCGATACCGATGAATCGCTGGAGGAAAAGCTGAGCGCATCTAAATAAAATTCGGGAAGATCGAACGCAGAAGATTTTCGTATTTCTACTTGCGCGTTGCCGGCAGTAAAAAAAAACGAAATTAAAAATAGTATTCGCTGAATCATAAGCGCCTCCTATACAACCTGTGCATAGAGATCGTATTCTGTTGCATCTGTTATTTCTACTGAAACAAATTCTCCCGTTCGCAGCCCGCTTTTTTCTTTCGGAAGAATGAAAACCTCGTTATCAATTTCCGGCGCATCCCATTCCGTGCGTCCGATAAAATTTCCATCTTCAATTTTTTCAACAACTGCGCGGGTTCGTAAACCAATACGCGATTCATTTTTCGCCAGCGATATTTCACGCTGCACATCCATAATATACTCTTTACGCCGCTCTTTTTCATCTGCAGGAATTGCATCGCCGAGTTCAAATGCAGGCGTATGATCTTCTTGAGAATAGGTAAACGCGCCAAGCCGGTCGAATTGCATATCTTTTATAAATTGAACAAGCTCCTCAAATTCTTTTTCCGTTTCATTCGGATAGCCGGTAATTAACGTAGTGCGAAGCGCAATGTTTGGAATCGCAGTACGGATTTTTTCAATCAATTCTTCTGTCGCGCGCCGCGTAATTCCTCTCCGCATAGATTTTAGAACATTATCCGCCGCATGCTGAATAGGCATATCAATATAACTGCAAATTTTTGGATTATCGTTGAATGACTGTAAAACATCAAGAGGAAATTTTGACGGAAACGCATACATTAAACGAATCCATTCCAATTCTTTTATTGAACCAAGCGATGTTAATAACGATGCAAGTTTTCGTTCGCCGTACAAATCAAGTCCGTAATACGTTGTATCCTGCCCGATGACGACAACTTCTTTTACCCCTTTTTCCACAAGACGCATCGCTTCGTCCATCACTTGTTCAACAGGTTTCGTCTTATGCCCTCCGCGCATTAACGGAATTGCACAAAACGAACACGGATTATCGCATCCTTCGGAAATTTTTAAGTACGCAAAATGGCGCGGCGTTGAAATTGCGCGTTCGCCAAGAAGATCGTATTTATATTCAGCGCCAAGCGCGCGGAGAATATTCGGAAGTTCATTCGCGCCGAAATAATTATCAATCTCAGGAATTTCTTTTTCTAAATCTTTTTTGTAACGCTCAACAAGGCAGCCCATCACAAAAACTTTGTCAAGCTTTCCTTTGTTCTTCCGTTCAACAGTTTCTAAAATTGTATCAACAGATTGCTTTTTTGCCGCATCAATAAATCCGCACGTATTGATAATTGCAATATCTGCTTTCTTAATATCTTCCGTTAACGAAAAATCGTTGCTCAGCAGTTGGCTGTACAACGCTTCGGAATCAACCGTGTTTTTTGCGCAGCCGAGCGTAAGAATATGTATTTTTTCAGAACGAGTTTTCAAATTATTCTTTAATCTTTTCAGAAATGACTTCATCTATCGCATCATACCAAGATATCCTCATAGCGATGTCATCAATTATTGAGTTAATTTCTTTATCTGTAAGTTTCCGCTCTATAGTATCTTCTGCAACAGTTTGAATATCTTCAACCATAAGTTTGTAAATTATTTTAT
Source organism: uncultured Chitinophagaceae bacterium (assembly GCA_964463935.1). Taxonomy (GTDB): domain Bacteria; phylum Bacteroidota; class Ignavibacteria; order UBA10030; family UBA8401; genus JACFMZ01. Next base: position 5,044 of record CAYXEE010000142.1, read on the forward strand.
CTGAACGCATGACAATAGCTCCTATTCATGATTGAATTACTTCCAATAATTTTCCACACCGAGTTACATTATATTCGCCATCTTTAGTAAATACAGATTGATTTAAAGTTCTTTCTAATCGGTTATTTTTCTCAATTTCATTTAACAATTTCCTTTCGTTTTTTACAAAATATATTTCCGAGAACAAATTCCATTCTGATAATTGGTTAAGATATTTCTCTCGTTGTGAAAACAAGTTCAGCCGGTTATTGATAAATGTATATTTTTCTAAAAACTCAACGGACGCTATTCTGTTAATAATTGCCAAAATTTGCTCCATAGTCTTTGTGGTTCCAGAAAGAAAATCCCAAAGTTCGCTAGCAAGCAACACTTCATTAGATTCAAAATATTTCTTAAACTCTACACTGTAATTTAAAAATGATTCTTTGTCATATCCTGTTGGCGTGTCGCTTTGCGGGTCAAAGGGAAAACCCAAATAAAAATATATTTTTTTATTGGGATATAAGTTTTGTAAAGAAGCTTTACCAAAAAGTAACTTCTCTTTCTCACTCTTAAATATACTGCTATTTGGTTTTACAGTTTTTAATTCAATGGCAACTATTTTATTGTTTTCTTCAAAATAGCAGTCTGCTGAAAAATTAGGAACTTCTTTGCTAAGATTTGAATTTTGAGAAAAAATTAAATTATTCTCTTGATCCAAATTAGGAAGCCGTGCGCCATTTTTTAAATCTGAAATAATGTCCGCAATTACTGTTTGTTGTTCTGATGAAATTTTCATGGAGCGAAATTCTTTTTTTACACCATCAGAAAGAATATGAGCAGTACTCTCAAAAAAACTTTGTCCTACAGAAGTATTTAGTCCATGAAACCAATTTGCCAAACTAATGAAAACTGGTATGTTCGTTACTTTGTCTTCCAATTTAGTTTTAAATGCTTCCAAAAATGCCATGTGAAACGGAGCATTTCTAATTTCCGATGCATCTTCTGGAAATTTTTCAAATCGAGAAAATAATGTTTTAATTACTTGATGAGAAATTCTTTCTATTTTAGACTTTTCTATCATTATTTCTCCTTCAAATGAAAAATAATTTCCGAATACGCTCCCTTATCCTTCTCTGTTCTATTTAATACCGGACGTTTGAATTCATTAACTATTTTCATCCCAGCATTTTCTGCTATTTGCGGATACAACTTGTATTTATCATTTGCAATGAGAAAAACATCATAATTTTTTGCCAAATACTTTTTGCAATTATTCAATACATCGGATATCCCTAGAATATAGCTTTGTTTTGCCTCTTTGCCCT
>CAYXEE010000143.1:0-6328 GCA_964463935.1 uncultured Chitinophagaceae bacterium
AAGGATTTGCTCAGGATGACCTTAATTTTTTGTGCCGAGTCGAAGCATTTTTTTGATTTTGCGTAACTTCAGTTAATAACTTGGCAAGTGTAAAATTATAATTCTAATGTTATTCCTATTAAATAATTTCTTTCCGCCGCAGGGAAAAACGCGTTTCCTTCGCCGGTTTGTGTGTACAGAGTGTTTAACAAATTTCGAATTTCGCCGCGCAAAGAAATTTCTTGTCCAATAATTTTACGCAAAGAATAAACAGATTCAAAATTAAAAACTGTGTACGCATCGTTGGTATTTGTTTCGTTCTTAAAATTATCCGTATAAAATTTTCCGACATATTTTGATGAAAGCGAAGCGGTAAACTCTTCGTTTTGATATGTGAAACGAAGATTTGCCATAACATCGGGAAATCCTGCAATCGGATTTCCATCCAATTTGGATTTATACACAACGGAATTGGAAACGCTGTCAATATAAGAATATTTCACAATCTTATTAGAAGAAAATGTAAAATTCCCGCTTGCAGAAAATTCATTTGTCAAAGCAATCGTGCCGTCAAATTCAATTCCGATGTGGCGTGTGCGGTCTGCGTTTCCATAGACAGGATTTCCGAACACATCTACTTGTCCGCTTTTTACAAGTTCGCGCGTAAATTCCATCCAAAATACATTTGCGTTTGCAGAAATTTCCGTTGTTTTATATCCGGCACCGATTTCGAAATCTAACAATTGCTCCGGTTTTACTAACGGTTTTGAAAAATCATATTTCGTAATTCCGTATGTTGTTGTCCCTTCAAATTTCGGCGTTGCGCCCGGATCTGAATATGTATCTTCTGCGGCATATAAATTTCTTAAGCGCGGTTCGCGCGAAGTGTACGCAACAGAAAAATATGTATTCAATTCTTCGTCAATATTATAGTTCGCGCCGAATCTCGGATTAAGAAAATAATACGGAACGCTGAACGAATAATTTGTTAAATTTCCGCCGATAAAATATTTTTTCTCGTTTTCAATTTTGTATTGATTGTACACTAATTGCAGCGTTGCCATTACAGAAATATTTTCTTGAGGGCGGTACGTTTCTGTTGCGTAGAGCGAAGCCATGTGTTTGACTGCGTCGTAGTTGTACACTTTGTAATCAGGATCAAGATTTGCAGGAAGACCTTCTGCATATTGAATTTTTCCCCAGTGATTTCCTTTGTGATAACGATATTCTCCGCCGATTGTTAAATCGCCGTTTTCGTGCTGCCATTCATAGCGCGGCAACCAACCCCACTGAACAAGATCAACTCCGCCGCGAAACAATGCATTTGTTACATTTGGTTTTGGATAAAATCCGTACAAACTATCAATACGTAATGTTGAAGCGCCAGCCCACGATGCATCATAATCGAACCAGCCGTGGCTGTCATAATAGAACAACGTGTTATGCATTTTTTCTTTTTCAGAAATTTTCCATTCGTTAATTATTTCGTAATGCGGTTGATTGAATTGTTCGTTTTCCTGCGGACGGCGAAGCGTTGCGAAACCGTAATTTTTTCCCGTTGAATCTACATCCCAATATGACAAATTCATTCTGCGCAATTTTTTATTTTCATTTGCCCATTTCGGAAGTCCGGCGTACACAAGCTGATCGCGCAATGGACCGCCGAACAAATGTACGCGCGTTGTAATATTTTCGTTCAACAATAATGCGCCGAAGAAATACGAACCCATTTCAATTCCCGAATGAATGCGATAACCGCCCGACTGAATTTTTCCAAGACGACCGTAAAACATATATTTATTTTCAATCAATCCGGAATTGAATGACGCGGAAAGTTTTTTCATAGTCATCGGAAACGAGAGCGAGCTGTCGCCGTATTCTTGAAATCCGAACATTGCTTCAAATTTTGCGTACGGTTTAAGCGCAAACGGATTTGTTACAATATTGATGGAGCCGCCGATTGCCGGCGGACCGTAAAACGAACTTCCCGCGCCGCGCTGAACCTGCACATTAGATGCGCTTGCAAGAATATCCGGAAAATCTATCCAATACACATTGTGGTCTTCGGGATCGTTTTGCGGAATTCCGTTCACCATAACAGAAAGCCGCCGCTGATCGAATCCGCGAAGCACCACATAATTATATCCTATTCCGTTCCCTCCGTCGGAATAAGAAATCATCGAAGGCAATTGCGAAAGCATTACCGGAACATCCTGCATAGAATACCGCTGTTCAATCAATCCTTTGCTAAGATTTGTAAACGTAACAGGAGTCTCGCGCTCCTTTGCTTCCGTTGCCGTAACAAGCACCGGCGAAAAACTGTATTTAACGGAATCTTGCTGCTGTGAAAATAACGGTGCGATTAACATAATTGCCAGCAGTAAAATGTTTAATGTTTTTTGTTTCATTTTTAATTTTTCCTTTTTTTGTCTTGGTGTCTTTGTGGTGAATCTTTAAAACGAAAAAAGCCGAAACTGAAAAAATACAAACGTATCAGTAACGGCTTTTGATTAAAGAAAATTCAAATGACGTTTCCCTACGCTGGTATTATCCAGATCAGGTGGTTCTGGCGCTAAAGCGCCATCAAGGGTATGTTCTCAGTTCCCCGCAAAAATGCGGGATAACACCCCTAACGATGTTGTTCAACTATTTTTAAAAGAACAAAACTACAGAAGTAATATAAGGATGAAGGATGAATTATGAAAGAAAATTATTTGCACGGACCACGAAAGACGCTAAGAAAGCAAAGATTGAATAAATTTGCTTTTAAATTTTTCTTTGTAACTGCTGAAAGATTCGCTTTGCGGCTTAGCGTGAGATTAGTTTTTCTAAAAATCCAACTGCACGCCATTCTTCACAACTTACCGCATTTTTTAAAACAATTGTTGTTGATCCGATAAATCTGCAATAATTTCTTTTAGTTGTGGAATAAGTTTTTCAATGTCAACGCTTACAATCTGCCAAACAATATCAAGATTAACATCATCATAACCATGAATAAGACGGTTTCTGGTTCCAATAATATCTTTCCAAACAATAATTGAATAATTATTTTTTGTTTCATCGGTTATCTTGGCGGCGGCTTCGCCAATAATTTCTATAAGTCGTACAAGAGCGTATGCCAATTGTTCGTTTGTATCAAGCTCGCCGCGTATTTTATTCATAGCAAACTGGCGCGCCTTTTCGCACGCATCAATCATGTGTTGAATACGGATTACATCTCTTTTACGTTGTTCCATAGAGCGGCTGGGCTTCTTTTACCACGGTATTGCGGAAGTATTTACTTAAACTTTGCAGCGTGTGCAGGTCAACGGGGCGTTGAAAAACTGATGTAAGTTCATCTTGCAGAGAAATGTAAGAAAATCCGGGAGTGAAACCGATTTCAAATTCAACAAGCAGATCAATATCGCTGTTTGGCGTATCATCGCCAAATAAAACAGATCCAAAAACAGAAAGTTTCTGTACGTGATATTTTCTGCAAATTTCAGAAATTTTTGTTTGATCAATATTTAATGCGGCTTGTTTCATTTGATTTCAAGATACAAAAAGAAGGAATTATTTTCCAAGAATAGAATAAACTTCTTTATGACTTAGCGTGAGATTCTTTTCTTAAAAATCCAACAGCACGCCGTTCTTCACAACTTTCCACACGTGATTTGTTCCGTAATGATACGGAATGTAACGGTAATCTTTTACATCATACAACACAACGTCTCCCTGTTTGCCGAGTTCGATACTTCCTACTTCGGATGAAAGTCCGAGTGCGGCGGCTCCGTTTAAAGTTGCCGCAGTAATTGCTTCTTCGGGAGTCATATTCATGTGTGTGCAGGCAATCGTAAGCATCATTTGCATGGAGTAACACATTTGCGAGCCGGGATTAAAATCCGTTGCAATAGCTACCGGAACATTTGCATCAATCAATTTTCTTGCCGGCGCGTACGGATGATTGAGAAAGAACGAACATCCGGGAAGCACCGTTGCAATGGCGGAAGAATTTTGCAGCGCTGAAATTCCCTCGTCGGTAAGTTTTTCAAGATGGTCAACGGAAATTGCGTTGAGCCGCGCGCCAAGTTCCGCCGCGCCGATTGCATTCAATTGGTCTGCGTGAAGTTTTGGAATCAACCCGTGATGTTTTGCCGTTAACAAAATTTGTTCCGTCTGCGGTATGGAAAAATATCCGAGTTCGCAGAACACATCAACAAACATTGCAAGTTTTCGCTCTGCAAAATGTGGAATCATATAATCGCAGATGCGGTCAACATACGCCTGTTTATTTTCTTTAAATTCCGGCGGAAATGCGTGCGCGCCGAGAAATGTTGCGACTATCGTTCCGTACGATTCATTTTTCAATTCGCTGATCGCTTCCAAAATTTTCATTTCGGATTCCGGAGAAAGTCCGTAGCCGCTTTTTATTTCAACGGTCGTTGTTCCGTTGCGAAGCATAGCATCAAGACGGCGGCTGGCAATTCGTTTCAATTCTTTTTTTGTGGCGGCGCATGTTGCGTTCATTGTGGAAAGAATTCCGCCGCCTGCTTCGGCAATTTCTTGATACGATTTTCCTTCAGCGCGCATTGCAAATTCATTTTCGCGGCTTCCGGCAAAAACCGTATGCGTGTGAGAATCAACAAATCCCGGAAGAACAACTTTTCCTTCCGCATCAATCACATCAATCTCATCGGAAATTTGGACATCTTTTTTTTTCCCGATTTGAACAATCAAACCATTTTCAATTTTTAGCGCGGCATTTTCTATTATGTGAAGTTCGCGCATTGATGCGCCGGTTTTTACCCGCGCGCCATTCGAAGCCGCTGTAACTAATTGACCGATATTTGTAATAATTAAATTCATTTTTTTATCCGCTATGTTTGTAAAGGAACGCTGCTATTGTTTTGTCTTCGATATTTTAATTTTCTTCTAAAATATTATCTGATGTTCCTATTTGTTTTAGCTCTGGAATTGAATTACCTGCAATACCTTTTACAGAACCAATAAAGTGATTGGTGTTTAATAAAACTTTTTCGAGCTGCTTTTCTCTCTGTTTCCAAATTCTTTCCATTGCTCTTTTTTCTTGAATATAGCTTTCGTGTAACTCTGTAAATCCTTCTATAATTGCGCTGACTTGCAAATGAAATTCTGTGCTTGTCAAATAATTATATAACATTAGCATTTTATCTCCTTTGTTGGTTTGGGATTCATATGCTTCGCTAATTTTGATTAAACTCTCGCGCAAAACAATAACCAAACCCTTGTAGTCATTATTTGAACAAATCCAAACACCGTCTTTCTGTCCAATCTTTTCAATTCCATCCGGCAGAGTTTCAGTAATAATAATGCAAACATCCGCTTTTGCCGCAACGGCATCCGCTTTAAGTTTGGCAATCCATTCGTTGCTGAAAGTTTTTGTTCTTTTGCTTTCGTATAATATTGTGCCGCAAACAGCTCCGTACTTATTTCGTACGGTTTGAATTACATCCGCTCCTTTAACGCCCTTTCCTACTTCAGAAATAACATCAAACGGAAAAAGTTTTTTTAATGTTTCTTCAAGAGCTAGTTCTTGTACCTCGCCTTGTAACTGCATAGAACCTTGCTCTGCTTTTCTTTTCATTTCTTCCGCAAGCGTTTTTTGATCTTCAAGTTGTTTTTCTAATTCTTTAATTTTAAGAGCCGATGTTTCTACCGCCTGTTTTTGTATTTTTGTTTTTTCTTCTTTTAGTTTTTCAGAAAATTCTTTTTCTTTTTCCAGCGCTACGACTTCGCGCAATTCATCTTTTTCTCTTTTCAAACGCTCTACTTCTGCTTTAGTCTTATTGAGGTCTTTAACTTGTGTAGATTTTTGTTCAAGTTCTTTTTGCAGCGATTTAACTTGCTCTGATGTTTCTTCTTTTACTTCTTCCCGAATTGATTTTTCAAGTTTAAGCTTTTCTGGTCCAAGCTTTGTTTTTATTCCTTCTATAATTTGTTTTTGTATCTTTTCTTTGTCTATCTCTAACTTCTCTTTTTCTTCTTCTAAAGATTCTAATTTCTTTTGATAATCTTTATCTTTCTTTGCAATTTTTTCATCAAATTCCTTTTTAAATTGCTCCTGCACCTGATGATGTAAAATTTCACTAACATTAATTTTTGCGCCGCATTTAGGACAGCTTACAGAATTTTCTCTTTCCATTGTTACCCCTTTGTGCTGGTATTTTTTAGCGTTTCTATGCGAACTTCGCAGGTTGAATTCTTTCGCCAATGGAACGAAAATAGTAATTTCTTCGTCAAAAAGCATTGGCGGCAATGTAGGGTAGTGTCTCACTTTCAATTCAATCGTCATGCCCGTCCCGAAGGGATTCCCGCTAAAAGCGTGCGG
>CAYXEE010000144.1:0-5671 GCA_964463935.1 uncultured Chitinophagaceae bacterium
GATTTCCAACGGAATCTCTCACTTCAAATGTTAAATTAGTAGATTCTACGCCGCCCGAACCGCGGATAGAAATAGCAGACGCTGTAGAACGAACAAACACAATTGCGCCGGCTCTCGATGAAGGATTTCCATACACTACGCTGTCTTGAGAAGCATTTTTCGCGCGCATTTTTACATCGCCAAGCGTAAATGATGTTTTTGTTGAACTGTACTTTACCGCTGCGCTGGTGTCAAAAAAATCTTTCAACAGCTTATCGTATCTGCTGAATAAAATTGCAGCATCCGTTTCATTTTTATCCGAAGCGGTAAATTTTGTTTCAAATGTACCGTCGGATTTTACTGTATCGCGCTTAAAGACTGTGTTGGCGCTGTTTGATACCGTAAGATAAATACTGTCGAGCGGCGATCCGCTTAGTCGAGTTACTCTGCCGGAAATTGTTACGGTGTATGAACTGGACGGCGTATTGGGGCTTTCACAGGAAAAAATTCCTAATGCCATCATTATTACGACGGCTAAGCTGTATTGTTTAAAATGTTTCATGGAAACACCATTGTTAATGTGTGTGAATTTTATTTAAAATAGTATTGCGAACGATGGAGTGGTGTGATAATAGACAACGTTATTGCTTTTTCGTCTTTATTCGCTCAATCTCTGCTGCATTTTGCTTCCGTTGTTTTTCCATCAATTCGGCATCACGAAGTTTGTTGGTAATGCGCTCTTCTAATGTAGGAATAACTTCCGCGCGCATTAAAATAATCAATTCTTGCGTGGAAGTTGTATTATTATCGTAACCGAATAAATACCGCAATCCTAATACCCACCACGGCAGATCTTTTAAGAAAGGAACGCCGCCGCGCTCTACCGCTTCGGCATTAGTATATAATCCGCCGATAATTGTTTCTTCTCCATCATACAATATTGAAAAAGTTTTTGCCTGAGATTTGTTGACAATAGGATTTGAACCTGCTCCGCTGAGCGTACTGCGCTGCGCATCTATATCTAAACTGATAAAGCGTATGCCGTTTTCTTCATACACCGAAGGCGTAACATCAATAATAATACCTGCGGACTGTACGGACTGAACTGTATTCCCGGCAAAATCTTTGGTGGTAATATAAAAATCTTGACCGACTTGAATTTTCCCTTTCTTGCCGGAGGAAACAACAACTGAAGGTCCTGAAAGCACATCTCCCAATTGATTGCTCTGGAAAAACGAAATCAAAGCGGTAATATTGGAAAATGAAATTGCAGGCATTGCTCTTCCAAAAAATCCTGAAACAACTTGTTGTTCGGCGGCGCCGCCAGGACCAGTTGTTCTTGCCTGCGGGTCTTTAAAACCGCTGGAAAATTCTGCCCCAAATTGCGTCGGACGTATGCCAACTTGCGTTGTATCTCCTTTGTAAAGAAAGCTCCAATTGATTCCTGCTTGAAGAGATTTTACAACATCAACAGTAAAAAATACAGACGAAATTCTAACATCGCGCGTTCGATAAATTATCTTTCCTGTGGTATCCACTGCAGCTTTCGGTTCGCTGCTTTTTAGCGTAATAAGTTTTGATGTATCTACGGGCGCAACTACTTGAAAATATTCTTCTCTTTCATCATACCATAGATTGTTTGTACGCAGCACCGATTCAAACGCGGACAGCCAGTATTTATTTTCAATATCAATGCCAATTTGTTTTTTCGTGTTTGAATTATCAACAATAATTTTGTTCATATATTTTTTACTAAACTCGCCGAAAATTGAAATTGCCTTATCGAACGGGAGCGATTTGGACATTGATACTAACTCTTCGGGAGAAACATATTCATTAAGGAAAAGCCGACGCTCCCGGTTATTTTGTGATAATGCCAACGCAGTACATAGCACAACACAAACTAAGACTATAATAGTGTTCTTCATAACCTTTAATCCTTATCCTGTTTCTCAAATACAATATTTTTTTTACTCGTCTTTATAATTCCGCCGTCATTCAATGTAAATGTTACAGAACCTTCCTGTGGATTGATTGCGGTAACTCTTCCAAGGTACACTTCATCGCCAATCTTAACCGTAAGCAATCTTCCATCTTCTCCCATTACAAGCGCTTTGCCGTTTGCAGTAGCTTTCACAGAAATCTTATCCATATCAATTAAATTTCGCACATTCGCGGGAGACTTTCGATATATACTTGGCTGAAACGGATTTGCCGTAATTGGCTGCGGCGTTGAATCCGGTTTCATTACATGCGTGACAAGCGAAGTTTCTTTTGTAAAATACGCTTCAATATTCATTTCATACGATAATGCAACTTGCGGTACTTCCATTGAATCTGTGCTAAACTCATCGCTGCGAATTGTAATTTCAGAAATTTTATAAAGCTTTCTTCCGTTTTCAAGAAGCCACAAAAATCGGAAAATATTCAGGAACTCTGAAGACCCAAGCAATTTATATGTATTAAACCCGGTATTTCCTTTGTCTTTTGTTCCTGTTAAAGCCATGTTCATCCGCAGCTGTTGTCCTCCGCTCTCATCAATAATATCGCTTAAATAGCTGTACGTTTGCGATGAAATATCTGCATCTCCGACTTCTTTAATACGATTATTCCACCGATGCAGCGTTTCTTTTAATCGTACCTGCATATCGGTAATCGCATTCATTTGTTCGGTATTATCCTGTAATTGAGAACTTATTTTTGCAGCATCTTTAGTGTACTGGTTTATCTTTTTCGGTTGATAAAAAAATGTAATGTAACCGAAAACTCCAATAACAACTAACAGCAAAATACTAAGTGCAATTGTATTTCGAAGTTTATACGACACAGTTCCTCTATTGGTCTGAATCTACTTTGTGAATCATAAGCAAAAATTTATACACATCTTTACCGCGAATATTTTCCACCTCTACAGACATCAGCGTTGCTTTCTCAAACATATTGGCAATACGCGGTATGCGTTCGCGATATACGGAATATCCGGTCAATTCAATACTTCCGTCTCCTTTTGAAACAATATCTTTTATCCAGACAGAATTAACTAACTCTACACTGTTGGTAAGATGATAAAAAATCTTACTCCATCGATTGTAATTAGGAACTAACGAATCGTACACCGTAAGCGCTGAAATATACTGCTGATTTTGCAGCGTGAGACTATCCAAAATTCCCTGCAGTCTTATATTTTCCACTAATTGAGCTTCTTTGCGTTGTAATTCTACACGCGCACGACGCAGATCATCATTTTGAATTGCAAACCGATTTGTAAAAAAAAGCGTTGAAAGAAAAATTGTTGCAAGCAGTAAATATCCGTGCCACGCCAGCTTAAAGATTTTTTGACCTTCGCGTATGCTCTGCGGAAGGAGATCAATATCGTAATAGCGGTTGTTTTTTGGTTCCAACGCGCGCATGCCCGCTGCAATTGGAATAGAATATTCTGAAATTACTCCTTCTACCTGATCTTCAAACTGAGAAGTATCTAAATGAGCAGTTGTTAAATATTCAATCGGCGCTTCGGCAAATTGCGGAGCGAAAAATGATTTGAGATCAATTTTATGAGATTCGCCGGCAAGAAAGATTCTATCAATACGAACAATTCCTGCGCTGTCTTGTTCCAGCAAAATTCTTGAATACAACGTGTTTTCTATATTCGGAGTTAATCGTCCTTCGCTGATAACAGGAGCAAAATGGAAGAACGAATCTCCTTTCATAAAAATTAAGCGGCTGAACTCGCTGCCAACATACACAATAATTGAAATTTCTGATTCGCCAAGTTCATAATTCGCCCGCACCATATTCATTAACGAAACATCCGATGTTTCAATAAATTTTACGCGGGGCATCCGCTTGTTCAGAAATTCTTCTACGCTTTTAATTATATCAAGAAGACTAAGCCCGTCTTCACGAATAATGGATAGTATTTGTCCTTCCGCCGCAGGTAAATATTCAATTGCATCAATATCGGGTTTTGTAGAGCGAGTCGCCCCGAGTTCTTCCACCAAACGCCGTTTTAATTTTATACCCGAAAGCCCAAACGAGTCTTCAAATGTTTGATAATAAATACTTGGTTCTGAAATTGAATAGACAAGCTGGATATTGGCGGTGGGATATTCTGCAAAAACGCCGACAAGAACTTCAACATTTGTTTGTGAACCGCTGGATTCAATTAACGTATCGCTTCCTGCGGTAGATTCCAATGAATCTACTAAATCAAAACCCTCGCCGCTGCCCGAAAGCCCGCCCTCGCTAAGCGATCGTTCTTCTAAACGCTTAACTAAATTTACCGTCATTACGTCGTGAAGAGTAACAACATTGCCTTTAAGCGCAAGATGGACAAACTTAACATCAAGTCCATCTACAAAAAGACTTATTACTGTTTTACCTTCATCTTTGTTATATGGCATAGCCGATTAGTACAATGTTAAAAAAAAAATTAAGAGCTTAAAATCTGCTGCATACGTTTTTTATTATTTGCAAAATTCATCGCCGTTTCAAGAGAGATTTTCTTTTGAACAAATAATCTCTTCAAGTCTTGCTCCATCGTCATCATTCCCTGTTCGTTAGACTCTTGAATCATTTGATAAATTTCACCGGTATTTCCATTTTTAATTGCAGCGCGAACGGAAGCATTCATAATCATAATTTCACGCGCGGCAACTCGTTTGCCGTCTAAACTGGGAACAAGTTTTTGAGAAATAACAAGTTTGCCAACATCAGCAAATCTGTTTCTCACTCTTTCTTGCTCCGCAGGAGGAACTTCGCCGATTATACGGTCTATACTTTCTACTGCAGATGCAGTGTGAAGCGTTGAAAAAACTTTATGTCCGGAATCAGTAATTTCAAGTGCGGTAAAAATTGTTTCAGGATCGCGCATTTCACCAATCATAATTATATCCGGGTCTTGACGCAGCGCTTGTATTGCGCCATCCTTAAATGAAAGTACATCGCGTCCAACTTCTCTATGGCGAACAATACAACGATCAGATTTATGTACATATTCGATTGGCGAAGCGATAATTACAATATGTCCATCAACTGTATGATTATTAAGATCAATCATAGAATCGAGCGTTGTAGATTTTCCTGAACCGGTTATACCGGTAATTAAAATTAATCCTTCTTTGGTGTGGGCAAGACTGACTATTTTTGTAACGTTCGGATGCAGTTCTAATGTTTTGTATTGACGAACACTTGCATTTATTGCGCGCATATTTAAAGCTAATTGGTCCAAATCAATATACGCATCTGCGCGAAACCGATGCATTTGATCGCCGATAATAATCATATATGAAAAATCAAGATTTTTCATTTCATACAAAAACTGCCGCTGCCGCGCTGTTAATAAATTTTGCACCAAAATATTTGTGTCGTCCATTGTAAGCGGCTCTAATGTCGGATCGGGTTTTTTAGAACCAAATATTCTGTACCAAATTTTTCCTTGCCCGCCATATCCTCCCATATCAATATCCGATGCGTTTAATACAAACATCCGCATCAACAGACTGTTCATAAAATTGCGAAGAGATATTTTATTTTCTAACGGCAGTTTTTCAACTATATCGCCGATAAAAATTTGTCGTTCTAATCCTTGTGTTGCATCTGGAACTTGTTGTATTACTACATTTAATACTTGCCGAGCTGCCGCTTGAATTTCGGGAGAAATTAGTAATGAACCTGGCACTGTTGCTTGCAT
>CAYXEE010000144.1:5681-6322 GCA_964463935.1 uncultured Chitinophagaceae bacterium
GTGTCTAAGAATAAGTAATGGCCGCTTGAATTATATATACTTTACGAATCTTCTTCAAGTGATACGTTAAATTTTAACGGCAATATATTGAAGTTGCTAATGAATGTCAATAATGATGCACTAATTTTATTATTCGTGCCACGATAGTATTTCAAAACTATCTGTTTTGGGAAACGGGAAATAATCCGGCGGACTGTTTTCAATACGCGGATCATATTTCATATAAAAATTAGCCCCTTTTGAAGCGCCGGTTCCAAAGTCTGTTGATTCAATATCTTTTGAAACCATTGATCCCACTACTTTAATTTGTTTCATTGGGCTGTCATTTCGAAATGAATTTGCTAACTTGGGATTTCCATTGGTAAAAAACGAGCCGTCCATTCTAATAGGTAAAGCATTTATTGTCATATCTCCCGAAGTTATCACACCCAGCTTATCTGTAGAACTAGAATTTACTAAAGGATCCGTAGCATATCTTAAATTTCCTTCAATAAATGTAGAACCGGAAGTAGCGCTCGGCGAGCTGCTTTTTGAAGCAATTGAAATATTGCCGCGCACGGTACCTTGTAAATGTAATGCGCCATTTTCAAGGCATATTTTACCATTTGGCGCAAATGTAGAAAGATTAACGTATGCACTCC
>CAYXEE010000145.1:0-6312 GCA_964463935.1 uncultured Chitinophagaceae bacterium
GCTGACCTTTCTCTACAAAATCGCCCGTGAAGTTGACATATAATTTTTCAATGCGTCCGCGAAAACGTGCAGAAACAGTTGCCTGACGAGTTTCAGCGACATCCACAATACCAACAACATCAATCATTTTCGTCAACGGCGTTTTTTCTACCGGCATTGTTGCAATGTTTGCCAACACACGCTGTGTTGGCGAAAGATTAATCTCTTGAAGATTTTTCAATTCTTCTTTGGAAATAGTTGCTTCAGTTGATTTTTTTACAAGCGCCATTCCGCACACCGGACACGCACCTGGTCTATCTGAAATGACTGAAGGATGCATTGGACAGGTGTAAATATCTTTCTCTTCTGAAGTGGCTGAAGATTCAGCGTGATCTTTGTGATTTTTTTCTTTCACTCCACAAGAAAGAAGAAGGAACGCAAGTATAAGAGTTAAGAGGTATTTCATAAAAATTTCCTTAAAGATGTCTGGCATCTATAAATTAAAAATGTGTTTCAAAATCTGCGCCGACCGCACGTTCAAGATCGTAGCGGTGCATTAAATAATCTGCAACTTCCATATAATATTCCATTTTATACATTTGAAGCATGCGAAAACTATCTATCAGAGAAAGAAAATCTGCTTTTCCAGTTTGATAGGCGCTTAATAACGATTCAAACGCCTGCTGACCATTTGGAATAATTGAGGTGCGATACCGCTCAGCTTGTTCCCAGTGCGCTTTTGCTTTTGTCCATGTATCAATTACCTCAAAGCGAATCATTAATTCCATTTCGGAAACAAGCGATTCGCTGCGCTGCACCTTAAATTCACTTTCTTCAATTCGTCCTCCAATTTTTTCACTCACCCACGGCGCAATAGGAATGCTGACACCAAACATTATTTCCCAACTGTCGGGCATTCCTGTTTTCTGCTTATACGATCCTCCGACCATCATGTCCGGAAAACGTTCAAGCTGTGCCATGGAAAGCTCTGCTCTATTCATTTCTATTTCATTTTTCATGGCGGAAAGTTCTTTGCGCTGAACAATCGCTTGTGCAACAAGTTCAGCTTTGTTGAAAGAAAACGGCGATAACATTATCTCAGGAAATTTTCCTACTGGATTTTCTGGAGGAACGGCACGCAAAGTGTTGAGCATTGCTTCCGGAACGCGTAGATCGTGTTCCAATGTTGCGCGTTGGTTTTCTAATTTTGAAAGTTCAATTTCCAAACGCAGTATGTCGGCTTGCGATGCCAATCCAACCGCATATTTCGAACGCACCGATGCAATCATCTGCTTTAACAATTCCTGATTTGCAAAATTTACTTCAACGCGCCTTTGCGCAGAATAGATCATGGCATACTGTTTTTTAACTTCACTAATAATCGCTCGTTCTTCT
The DNA here is from genome assembly GCA_964463935.1 of uncultured Chitinophagaceae bacterium. GTDB lineage: Bacteria > Bacteroidota > Ignavibacteria > UBA10030 > UBA8401 > JACFMZ01. The sequence continues at coordinate 1,375 of CAYXEE010000145.1, forward strand.
GCGCCGTAAATATTTTTTGAAAATGCCGCATTTGTTTTTGCCGCATTCTGTAATGAAGAATTTTTTCCCGGAAATGGAATCATTTGTGTGATGGAATAGTCTCGTTCCATTCCATTAAACGGACTGAGTGATGTCAGCGGATTATCCATCAACGAAATATTCATCTGCGGAGCTTCCCACATTGTTGCTTGAGTTACGCGAGCATTTGCAGCCTGAATTGTTGAACGTGATGCCTTCAATTTATAATTTGCTTTAATTGCTTCGCCAATAAAAGTGGAAAGCAGCTGCGAATCTTCAATTTGAGCGGGAAGTTTCGTAGCCAGCAATCCAATGAAGAGCAAAAGATATAACTTCATAGTTTTCTCCCGATACAAGTAAGGTTCTGTATTTCATCGTTGTGGAGATAAAATACAATTAACCTGCTATTTCAGTAAAAAAAAGAAACCGAAAAAAATTAATGTGTTTCTAATTCACGATACAAGCAGCAAGCTGGAAGCTTGTTGTATGCTTCGTTCGTTGCTTTCACTTTTTCCGTATCGTGTCCGACAGAAGCGACGAGCTTTTGAAGCGAATCGGAAGTAATCGCATCGCTCTTATATGCAACAGTCAGCATTTTAGATTTTTTATCCCACTTTGCAAACCTTACTTCGGAAATTTTCAAAGTTTTTTCTATGCGCGATTTGCACATGCCGCACGCGCCATCAACTTTGAATTTTTCTTCTTTAATTTCGTCGCCGGCAATTGCGGTCAATGTGAATAATGCTGTGAGAACTGTGAAAAGAATGGATTTAAGATAATGTGTTTTCATGGTTTTTCCGTAATTTAATTTTAAAATAATAGTGAATGAACAGCAAAGTATTTTGCTGATGAGCTTTAGAATTCACCGTACAATCAAATAAGAAAAACGCAGTTTGAAATATTTATTGTTGCAGTTGGAGGCGGGGATATACCATTAATAAAATTTGTTGTGTTGCGTTGTGCTAAAACTGGGTATGTAAATATTTCTACTGGAAGAATATCAATCGCAGAAATAATTTTTGGAACAAACGGAATTGAAGAAAGCTGTACATCATCAATTTGCAATGCTGTAATTTTTGTAGTGCAGCAAACATCTTCAGCATTCATCTCATCATTGCATCCGCACGGATCTTCGTATTTTGTTGTTTCAATAGATGCAGTCGCTTCGCCTCCGCAGGTGTGAATAATAATGTTCACTCCTGCGGTTAAGAAGAGATAAACTGCCAAAAAACCTATTGAAAATATTTTTCTCATTACATTACCTTGAACAACTTTGTCGTTGGAATAAGTTCCCGGGATCAATTATGCGGCAGCTGCACGTTATCATTTTTCGGATGATTGTGCATTGTTGAAGCAAGATACAAATATGCCGCTTTCCATGCCTCTTCTACATCCGGCGTAAAACCATTTCCAAGCGTGGTTTGTAATGCAAAAATCATCGCTTCGCCGAATGCGGCAAATTGTTTTCCTTCAATGCCGAAGGAATGATGAATTTGTCCGAGATTGAAAAGCATCGGCTGAAGCTCTGCATGATTATCGAGATGTTCTACGGAAATTTGAAGCATACGCATTAGTTTGCGCCGTTGTTCCTGCATATCGCCGCGGAATAATGCCTGCGCTTTGGGTTCAAGTTCAAACAATTTTTTGTAAAGCAAATCAGAAAAAACTTCTTTTTTGTCGCCTAATGTTGCAAATGTAGCGCGCACAAGTTCTTGCTGTTTCGATGTCATAGAGAATCCTTTTTTATGAAAATAATAATAAGTTTCTGTTTTCTTTGCAACAATCAAATAATTGCTTCATCCAATTCAAACTGCTCTTTAATATCTTCCAATGCTTGTTCCAAAAGTAAACGGTGATGCTGTTTTCCCACAACTAATTGATGCAGAAGCGATGTTACCACTGTATCGCCGAGCGAATGTACAGACCGTTCCAATAATACAATAGTTTCATTTTCCCTCGCTATAAGTTTTTCAAGTTCAGAAGTAAGCGATGTATATTCGTTGAAATGCTTCATAAGTTCTCCAATGAAAACTGTTTTATTGTTGACGATAATGCAGAAGTATCGCGCAGATATAATTCAGTTTTTTCTTTAAATTTCTTTTCCAATGTTTCGCGTATTGCTTCTTGCGGAATCCAATTGAATATTTCATTGAGAGCAAGAAATGCGCTTAATGCCGCGCGGCTTCCTGTACATTGCTTGCGTAATGGAAGACGTATAACTGTTCCGTTGCACTCAAATTCCGGCAGAGTTTCTTCGGCGATAATAATAGAATGTTTTCCGCATTTGCGCAGTGAGCCGTTTGCTTTTACTTCTTTTAATCCGTCTGCAGATGCGATAATGATAATGTCGGAAACGTCAATTCCGGTAAATAAAATCTCCTCGCTGCTTATGCACAATTCAGAAAGAGAAAATCCTGAACCTTGCGTTACGGGATTATCATTTTTTTGCGTTGCGTGAAGTTTGCTTGCAATGGCGGCGCGCATTGTTAAAAATGATGCTAACTGTACTTTTTCCCCGGCAGTTCCGGCAAATACAATGCGCTTCGTTCCGCGTAATTCCGAAGAATATTTTTGTTCAATACTGTCATCAGATTTTTTCAGCGGTGCGCTGAGAACTTTTTCTTTATACAATGCAGAAAATTCTTTTCGTGCCGGTGGAATGTTTTCTCCGCCGAATTGCAGTTTCGATGAAAGAGTTTTCCCATCTATTTTGTTGAACGGCGTCGCCCATTCCGTGCAAAGCTCAAGAATTTCTACCAGCGCAAAACCGGGATGAGCAATTGCTTCGGCTATAATGCTCGTAAGATTTTTATCCGTTGCGGCTGCCTGTTTTACAAACTGTGCGCCGCAGCTTTTTACAATTGAACAAATATCCAGCGGAGGAACAATATTTCCTTCGGGCGTTGTCGGCGTTACAAAATCAAGCGGTGAAAAATGCGAATGCTGTCCGCCGGTCATTCCGTACAAAAAATTATTGGCAACCAAAACGGTAACGTCAATATTCATCATTGCGGCGTTAACAATATGCAGCAGACCGATTGTTGCGCCGCCGTCGCCGATAACGACAATGGATTTTAATTTTGAATCATTCAAAATTCCGTCCGCTAATTCAATTCCTGTTGCAAATGCGGTTGAACGTCCGTGCGTTGTATGAAATGTGTGCGGAGTTGAAAAAAGCGAATCAAGAATTCCAATACAGCCGATATCGCTGACGATGCACACTTTTGCCGGATCGAGATTTAGCTTCATCAACGCTTCGTCTAAATGATTAACGTAATGATGATGTCCGCATCCTTTACAAAAAGGGAATGCAGCATTCTCTTTCAAATAATTTGTTTCTGTAGTAACCATCTTTTCAACTCGTCATTCCCGCATGTTTTAAGCGGGAATCTAAAAAATATGCTTCAAAAATTTCTTTGCGTGAGATAGCAATTAAATAATTACATCTGTTATCATTTCCGGTGAAATCATTGTTCCAACGGAATTAACGCCGACAATTTCTTTTCCGTAAAATATTTTTTCAATTACGCTTCGGTATTGTCCCGTCATATTTTCTTCTGCTACAATTATTCTTTTTACACCGTTCGATGCTTTTCTCAATTGTTTTTCGGGAATTGGGAAAAGCGAAATAACATTTGCATTCCGAACTTTCTTTCCATTTTTCCGAGCGCGTTTCACCGCTTCTTTTGCCGTGCGCGCAGTAATTCCAAAACTGATGATTAGCGTATCGGCATTTTCTTCGTCGTCAATCCGTACAATTGCCATTTCATCTTTATGCGCTTCAATTTTTTTCTGTAAATGAACAAGCACTTCCAATGTTTCAGGAGAATTTTTTTGCAATGTTCCGCGTTTGTCGTGCGCAGAGCCGGTCATTGTTACTTTGTATTTTCCGCCGACGGGAGCAAAGTACGGAACATCTTCCAGATTCTTGAAATCGTACGTTATATGCTCTTCGCCGTTTTGCGGTGAAAATTCTTTCCGCTGCCACGGCGGCAGACTTTGCAGCGAACTGAAATTAACATCTTCCGCCATCATCCCGACTTCTTTATCGGAAAGTACGATCACTGGAGTGCGCAACAATTCAGCCCATTTGAATGCGATTGTTGTAACTTCAAAACATTCCTGCGGCGTGCTTGGCGTAAAAATGGGAACAGTGTATCCGCCGGAAGTGCAAAATTCTGTAAAAAGAATATCGCCTTGCGCGTGTTGTGTTGCGCCGCCGGTGCTTGGACCAAGACGCTGAACAATGGCAATGACGACCGGAAGTTCTGTCATCAATGCGTATTGAAAAGTTTCAATCATTAACGCCCAGCCGGGACCCGAAGTTGCCGTCATCGTTTTTGCGCCGCGCGCCGATGCGCCGACGCAATATGCAAGCGCAGAAATCTCATCGGGCGCGGAAATTGCGACTCCTTTTTTAGAAGGAAGCTGCTCAATCATTGCTTTGTAAATTCCCGAAGCTGGCGTAATTGGGTAGCCCGCAAAAAATTGACATCCGGCGTGCAGCGCTCCTTCGGCAATCATTTGATTTCCGGTTCTGATAAAAATTTGTTGTGGAATCATAAAAATCTCCTGCAATAATCTCCACTATAAGTGTGCCGATTTCTATGCGCAAAAATTGAAGAAAATTGCACAGTATATTTTTATTTATGAGAAAAAAAGAATGAAAATAGCGAAAGTGGGAAGAATTGTGTGTTGCAAAAATGTATTTTATGCAACTATTCGCAAGATGATCAAAACTTATTTACTTCGAAATAATTTTCAAAAAAGTGGAAAATGATTGCAATTTTTTTAGAAAATTTTAATATTCAAAGCAGATATTTAGCAAATATTTTATTAATTATTCATAACCTGGAATGAACGCACAATTCATAACAATCGTAAAAACACTGATAGAAAATAAACTCTCTTCGATAAATT
>CAYXEE010000146.1:0-6310 GCA_964463935.1 uncultured Chitinophagaceae bacterium
ACTCCGTAATAACTCTTGTATAATGTACTCATCGTAAAAACCTGCGGCAAATTAGATTTTTCTCATAAATAGAAACATCTGAAAAATTGTGTTTGTTTTGTCATTCCGAACACCCGCCTGCTAAAGCGAAGCGGCGGGCAGGAAGTGAGGAATCTTATCATTGAATTCAAGAGAAAAACGAGATTCTTCGGTCGCTTCGCCTGCCTTCGCCGAAACGAAGCATCGGCTTCGTGCAGGCAGGATCCTCAGAATGACATTAAGCAAGAGTTTTTCAGATGGTTCAAATAGTTATTACGGCACGGGCACGGATTTTCATCCGTGCCTACATACGTCCTCACCTGCAACAATGTTATTCGATTGCAGGGGTTTTCTTTTGTGAAAGAAGATATGCGGCAATTCCCAGAACGCCGGCGGCAATAAAAATCGGAATAACTGTCTGCCCAATTCCCGCTTCCTGTACGGGAATTTTAGGCGCAACCGGGCGTTCTTTTACCGGCGGAAGCAGATTTGATGGAAGCGGCGTTACTTTGCTGACTTTGAATACAAACGGATATTCAACAACAATTTCTCCAATTTTGAGTGGAAGCGTTAATGTAATTTCGTTTCCAACAACGGCGGTGATTGCTTTTTTTAATTTCGGAGAACCTTTGTCGTTTGTTATGAAAAATTCTTTCTCCATCCATTTATTATTTTCAAAATAGACAAAGTCGCGTGGAATTATTAAGTCGCGGATATATCCGAGCGGCGGAATTGCAATAGTCGGCGGCGGCGCTGCGCTTGTTGAGTACAATGTTGTATTATTTTTTACCGCGTAGATTCGTTTATTTACGCCGAGCGAAACTTTTTCCCACACGATAGACATCGTCGCTTCCGAAACGTTCTGCAGTTGAAAACTTATTGCAGAGGCATCAAAGAAAAATTGAATGGCAATATATTTATCGCGGAAGATCAGCTGTTCGGGTTTATTGGTCTGTTCCAGCGCGTATGAATAAATATAATTTGCGCTTGACGATGAACCGAGCGAACCGGAACAGCTTGTAAACAAGAAGAGCGCGGCAAAAGAAATTATTGCCGCGGGAAAAAATTTATTTTTCGGTTTTGATTTTTGCGGTATGATGTTCATTTTTTATTCATTTGTTTTTAAGAATCTGAAATATTTGAAACCTTGTGAAATGTTGCGTTCCAAAGCTAAGCTTTGTAATGAGAAACAAGAAAAAAATTTATTTTACCGCAGAGTTCGCGGAAAACGCAGAGATTTTTTTTATTTCACGTACATCATCTTCTTTGTTGTACCGTACGTTTTTGTCAGCAAGCGGTAGAAATATACGCCTGATGCAACGTTCACGCCGGCATCGTTTGTACCATCCCACGTTACGGTGTATGCGCCGGGATCGTGCGGCGCATACACAAGCGTTTTCACTTTTTGTCCGAGCGTATTATATATTTGCACCGCCGCTTTTGTTTCATCTGCTTTGGTATCGGGAATTTCGTACCGAATTGTAGTTCTGCCGTTAAACGGATTCGGATAGTTTTGCAATAACGAATACGTTACCGGGTATTTTCCAATCGGTGCGGAAACGACTTCCACTTGCGGAGCCGCCGCAACATTTCCGGAAAGCGCAAGCACAACGGCGGCGGTATCAATTTGCGCAAGCGATGTAATTTTAGGAATACGCAATAGAGAACCTTCGCCCGGTTGAATTTCTTGGTTTGCAAAGTTGTATGCAAGCAGGCGCACTTCGCGGTTTTCCGTTTTCATCAGTACGGACATTTGCTGCGCGCGCGCAAATAAGTAATTTACATTTTCCACATTGAGCGTAGAATCTTTAACGCGGATGCGCAATTCCACGCCGCGCACGGGAACGGTGTTCTTCATGTTCAAGCGCAAACCTTGCGGCGTTGCTTCAAACTGCGCTGTTGCTCCTGTAAACGGATTATTAACCGCAGATTGTTCCGGCATTGAAGCGGAATGGTTCGGCATTAAGAACGGATGATTGAACGCGCCGAATGATTTTGCAAACAATGAACGATTTAAGATTCTATCGCGCAGAACATTGACGTCTGAAGAATCAATCTTGTTGTCTTTGTTCAAGTCTGCTTTAATCGAATCAACATCGGACAAAATATTTTTTCCGAGCAATTGGTCAATGATCATCGTAATATCTGCGATGTTGATTGCAATGTCGCCGTTCGGATCGCCGTACACATAGAATGCTTCCGATGAGAATATTGTCGGCGGCATTCCTGAAACTGATGCGGTAATTTTATATGTTCCTTCGCGGTTTCCGAGTTTAAATTGCGTTGAAGCAGCGCCGAGCGAATCTGTTTTCACAACAGAATCCAGCAGCGCGTAACCGATTGCGTTTGGCGGAATTTGTAAAACTGTAAATTTCACGTCGGCATTTGGTACGAAATTGCCGCCGATATCGTTGATTGCAACGTTCAACGCTGTGTCGAGCACGGTTAACGTCGGCTGAATTTGTCCGCCTCCGGCAATTTTAGCAAAAACGGAAGGCGCGCCATGTGTTGCCTTTGCGCTGAATTGTACATCGGAAATTCCCGCGCGGCTTGCTTTAACTCTATACGTTCCGACTTTGCTTCCCATTGTTAATGTTGTGCGAACAAATCCGAGCGAATCGGAAACGTCTGTAAGTTTCGATAATTGCTGACCGGCTGCATTCAGCGGAACAGAATCAATTGCAAAGTTAACTGTTATGCCGGGAACATTATTTCCTCCCGCATCGAGAACTTTCAACGCAAATTCATTTGTGAGCGGCGTTAAAATAATTGCCGATTGATTGCTTCCAGCCATTGAAGTAAATGCAGAAGCCGCGCCCGGCGATGCGTTTGCGTTAAATACAACTGCGGGAATTCCGTTAACATTTGCATTTACTTTATACGCTCCGGCTTTGCTTCCGAGCGTTAAGCGCGTTGATGCTTTTCCGGTTGAATCTGTTACTGAAGAGGAAATGCTTAACAATGCGCCGGCGCCGTTTCCGTTTACAGAATCAATGCTGAATGTTACAGAAGCATCATCCACCGGATTTGCGTTTGCATCAACAACATTCACTACAAAATTATTTGCCAGCTGCGTAAAGATAGGCGCGGTTTGATTTGCGCCGGAAACAAGATTCATCGCCGCAGCCGCGCCCGGTTTTGCTTTTGCAACAAATTTAAATGTAAGCGTTCCGCTTTGCGTCGGCAGTTCCGCCATCACTTCATAATCGCCGATTTTTGTTCCGAGCGAAAGAATTGTTGACGCTTCGCCGAATGAATTTGTCGGGGCAAGCGTATCGCTTAATTGCGCGCCGAATGCGTTCAACGGCGGCGCCGTAATCTTAAATTTAACATTTGCGCCTTGAACAGCATTTCCTCCGATATCTTTAATTGCAACGACAAACGGTTCGCTTAATTGCGCGCCGTTAATTCCAATTTGATTGTTGCCGGAAGAAGCGGCAAGAACCGCCGCCGCGCCCGCAGTTGCGCTTGCAGTAAATGTTGCGGAATCATTTGTTATGCCTGTAACTTTTGCACGCACGGAATATGTTCCGACTTTATTTCCAAGCGTTAAGACTGTTGATGCTCGACCGAGCGAATCAGTAATTGTAGAACTTACGCTGAGCGTTTGCCCTGATGCGCCGCCCGGCGATAATGCAAAACTAAATTGTACTTGCGCGCTATCCACAGCATTTCCGCCGATATCGGTTACAAGCAATGTAAACGCAGAATCTAACTGCGAAAGAATCGGTTTGATCTGCGTAGTAATTGCAGCTTTAGCAAGCGCGTGCGCAGCGCCGTGTTCCGCTTTAATCGGGAATGTTACAGGCGTAAGCGAACCGTACGAGGCGGAAACTTCGTAATCTCCGACTTTACTTCCGAGCGTGAATATTGTTTGCGCAATTCCATTCGCATCAGTTGTATCAATTAGTTTGCTTAATGTTTCGCCCGTTGTGTTGGTCGGTTTCTTTGTAAGAGAAAATGTTACGGGAACATCTTTTACCGGAGTTCCGTACAAATCTGTTACCAGCGCTTGAAGCGGCGAAAGCGTTGTTAAAATAATCGGCGGAATTGTCTGCGCGCCGGTTGAAGCAATAATTGCGGGAATTCCCGCCGCCGCGTTAAGCGAGCCGATTGGACGTACGGTATCTGCCGCAGTCCATCTTCCTGCAAGATAAACATTGGATTTTGAAATTGTTTTTAAGTTTACATCCACAACAGGAATGTGGCGCACCCACGTTGCGCCGTTATCCGTTGAACGCCATAATTGCAGATTGGTAATATCGTGTCCGTTCAATTCAGCATCGGTGAATTTTAAAATAATATTTCCGGTTGCCGTTGCATCGGTCGGTTGAATTTGGTAGTACCGTTTAATGGATTGGTTTCCGTTTCCGAATTGAACGGAATCCGAAACGCGCATAACGCCGGTAATTCCCGGAGCGTTGGATGACCAGCTTATTGCGGCTCCAATATTCCCGAAATTAGAAGACGTAGTACTGCCTGAAAGATTTACCGATTTTTGAATTGCGCCTGATAAAATTCCCGATTCAAACAATGTGTCGCCAAGAGCGATGAAATTTCCTTTCAAAATATTTAAAGTAACCGATGATCCGATAATGAGATTTTTTGCGATAGAAAAATTTCCCGCTGATGTTGTTTTTGTTCCCGTTCCAGATAAGCGCACATATTGGTACTGCTTTGCGGGCAATATTTGGTTTGCGCCTTTTAATTCAAGTTCGCCGCCGACGCTTGATTGCGCTACAACGGTTTGATTCTTCACTCGAATTTTTCCGGTGTTGTTCATTGTTCCGTTAACAATAATATCCTGCGCCGCGCTTAAAGCGGGGAGCAAAAACAATATTGCCGCGAGAACATTTCTCCGCATTCGCCGGAGAACATTCGGCGGAGCGCAGATTGTATGTAATCGTTTCTGTTTCATAATTTGTACCTATGAGTACATTTTTTTATTACTGCTTTTACAAACATTTCATCCCTAAAGGGATTTTATTTTTTACAATACTGTTCTTTCTATAACCATCCAATCCCTAACGGGATTGCTTCGCAATGTTCAACGCATCTGTAACGGTGTGTCGGAGACGCATAATTTTTATTGTTTTTATTTAGCATAAACCTTTTTTAGTCCCAGAGGGACGACATATAAATTATTTTCTGCAATTTCATAACCACCCAATCCCCAACGGGATTGCTTAGCAAATGTAATTCCTTAATCAATGCCGATTAAAAACCCGCCGCGCGGAGTTTTTGCAAACCCCGCACAGCAGATCCATCATTATTATTTAAGGTATTTCTTTATAGATACTACATAGCCAATCAATAAATTTGTTACGTACTACAATGTGCAGCAAACAAGAATATTTGCTGCAACGCGTTTATGTATAAAATTGTATGGATATACTTCTTCCACGGCGTTTTTCAACGCTTGTTTGAATGCGATCCATTTCCGTTCGGGCGGACTCCACCATTGACTCGTAAACTTGAGCCAAGCGGCAATAATTACCGCCAAATCTCTGCGCGGCGGATGCGCTTTCTTCATCTGAATTGGCAGAGAATGATACAGTATTCCCATTGCCGTATCAGAACGAATTGATACCGGAGCGTAGCGACAAAACGAAGTCCACCATTGAGTCGAACAAACCATTCGATTCATTCTTCCGCGTTCCGAATTTTCCCTCGCCAAAGAAATTGCCGCGCGAGGAAGCGCAAAGTGAAACCGTGTTGCGCCTTCAATACCTGAACGTGGAAGAGATGGACTGCCTTTCTGCGGCAGAGTCCAAATTTTTCCGCTGATGTTTACCACATCATTTATGTTATGTTTTCAAATTTTTTTTCGCAAAAAAACCGCGTATTTACAATTATGCTTCCTTAGAATTAGTCGCCGATATCAATTGTGCCTGCGTTTTGAAGATCGCCGTTAACCGTTAATGTTGAAGATCCGGTGATATTCAAAGTTGATGCTGCGTTTAATTGCAAGCTGATCCATGTCGGTACTGTTAAGTTGCTTGCTGTATTTACTGTAACTCCGGTAAGCGTACGGTTTGTTAATGCTACGTTTGCTGTTTCAAAACGGAGATCGTTGTACGTTCCAGCGGTAATTGCCTGTGCAATATCGCCGTTGTAAGAAATGATACCGGTATTAAATGCAACGCCGTTGCTTGCGGCTGCAAATTTAATTGTACCGTTGGTATTTTCTTTTGATCCGGTAATATCCAAAGTATTTGCAGCCATTAACAATGTTGTTGCGTTGTTGCCCGCGCCGCCGTTATCAAAGTTGTTAAAAACCGTCAAATCGCCG
>CAYXEE010000147.1:0-6274 GCA_964463935.1 uncultured Chitinophagaceae bacterium
TGAACGGCGCAGTTCGCGGGAACGGCGCAATTTCCCTTCTATGGTTGCAATTAATAATTCCGTATCTACCGGTTTTGTAAGATAATCGTCTGCTCCAAGTTTTTTCCCGGTTCGAATTAACACATCTTGATCTAATCCGCTTAAAAATATAAAAGGCGTAGTAATAAATTTTTCTAAGGAACGGAATTTTTCATAAAATGTAAATCCGCTCATATTTGGTTTTGAAAAATTAACGTCGCAAAGAACAAGATCGGGCGTCATTGTTTCCAGTAACTGTAATCCTTCTTCGCCTGTTGTACTGGTAAAGCAGTAATATCCTGCATCGGTTAACAATTCTTTCACAATGTTTAAAAACGGAACATCATCATCTAGAACTAAAACAGAACCGTTTGCTTGAAGCGATTGAACAAGCTGCAATACTTTCGGTTCAATACCTATTTGTTCTGAATCGGATATTACATAGCGTTTACGCAACGGCTCAAAATTTGTAATACCTTTTTGCCATTCGGATTTTATCGCAGATAAATATGACGCAATGCGGATTTCTTTTTCTATCTTCGCATGTTCTTCCTTCGATATTGCAAATGTATCCCGCATTGAATCTACACGCGATTGTTCCTGCACATCAATTTTGCCGTCTTTCCAAATATCCATTAAGAGCGTTCTATATGCCTCTACCGTAGCGGCGGAACGCTTTAACGGCACAGTAGATTTTGCAAATGAAACCGCCGGTACTGTTTGCTTTTGCGGTTCGTCAGTTTTCATCGGAGTTGTAACCGGCTTTTCTTGTTTCATTTCTTGCGCCGGAACAACATTTTTTTGCGGCGCCGATTCTACACGAACTTCTTCTTTCGGAGCAGATTCAATTGCTGGTTTTTGCGCCGCCGGCTCAACATCTTCCTGTTTGGGTTGAATACCTTGCGAGGTCATTAAATACGTTATGCGTTCTTTATATGCTTTCGCATAAACATTCCGCTGATCCAAAGTAAACACTTTGTTGATCATTTTCAGCGCTTCATCAAGCTTATTAGCTTTAATAAATTTATCTGCATTGCGCAGCAACTCGCTTATTTCATTTGTTTTTTCAGGCATTAGCGTTTGTTAGAGAAAGTTCTTGCAATATTGTTTGCCGCGCGCTATCAATCGGAAATGTCTGATGCGTCCACAATTCAAAAGCGCGCGCTCCTTGACCTAACAACATTTCTACGCCATTGATAGTTCTTGCACCGGCTGCTTTAGCAATTTTTAATAACATTGTAGCAATTGGATTATACACGATATCAAAAACAATATGATTTTTTTGGATTACAGCTGAAGGTGGAAGCGGCATTGCATTTACCATCGGCTTCATTCCTACAGAAGTGGTATTAATAATTACCGAAGCAACTTCAACTTCGCGTTTAATATCTTCTTCGTTGTACATATAAAAAAACTTCGTCAGTCGGAATTTTTGCGAAAACTGATCAATTATTTGTTTCGCTTTTTCTTCCGTTCTATTTACAATAATAATTCTGCGGGGAGCAAAATATTTTGCAATGGCATACACTGTTGCTTTTGTAGCGCCGCCTGCGCCAAAAATTACTACATGGCTGTTTTTTATTTCTTCTTCGTATTGACGCAATGAAATAAAAACTCCGTACGCATCCGTGTTGTGCCCAATCAATCTGCCGTTATTATTTACAATTGTATTTACTGCGCCAATTTGTTCCGCTTCTTCGCTAATCTCATCCAGATACTGCATTATTATTTGTTTATACGGTATTGTAACATTCGCCCCGCGAAAATGCAGCGAACGAAGCGAAGAAATTAAACTCGGCAGCAATTCTTCTGTAACATCCATAACTCCATATATTAACGGGAGCTGCAGTTCTTTTAATGCAAGATTATGCATTACAGGAGAGAGCGTATGCGAAAGGCGGTAACCGATAATGCCTAAATGTTTTTTTAGCTCTGCATGTTTAATATGAAGATTCATAATTAAATGTACTGCATTTTTTACATAAAAAAAACCTAATCGGTAAAGATTAGGTTTTCACCGGATATCCAAATCTTTATTTTCATTAGAAGTGTAGTTACAATAAATCTGAAAACTCTTTTACAAATTTAAATCCCTTAAAATCAGCTTCAATCTTTTTAATAACTTCAGGATTTAATGTTAAAGCTTGTTTTAACGATTCTACCGCATCAATATTATTGTCAAGAATAAAAAGAACTTTTGCGCGGCTGTAATACGCATCGGAAAATTTATTGTTTAACTCAATGCTTTTATTTAATGCTTTTAGCGCTTCTTTAAAATATCCCGTCATAAGAAGAGTATCGCCGTAATCGAACCATGCTTCGTAATTTTCCGGCACAAGTTGAATTACCATTTTATAGCTTAGCAGGCATTCTTTGTGCTTGCCAAGATTAAATTCGGCATCAGCTTTGGCATACCATAATTCAGGATAGTCGCGATTAATTTCCAATGCGCGATTGTAATCCGTTAACGCTTTCCTATATTGTTCCTGCGCATCGTAACAGCTTCCGCGTCCGAAATATGATTCATAATGTTTATTATCATATTTTATCGCTTGAGTAAAACATTTAATCGCTTCTTGAAAATTTCCAAGTTCTTCGTATGCGTTGCCAAGGTTGTGAAGCGCCGAAACATCTTTCGGTTCAAATTGAAGCGTCTGTTTGTAACACTCTATCGCCTCTTCAATTTTTCCCATAGAGGCAAGAACATTTCCCTTATTGTAATATGCTGAAGCAAAATCTTCTTTAATGGCTATTGCCATCTCATAACTTGAAATTGAGCGTTCAACTTCGCCCAAACGGCTGAGGACAATTCCGCGATTGTACCATGCATTATAGTTAAACGGCTCAATATCTATATGTTTATCATAGCAATTCAACGCTTCTTCAATTTTATCCATTAAATCGTAGCAGAATCCGAGTTCAAACCACGCATCTTTATTTTCAGGATTATCGTTGACAATATACTGAAGAATTTCTATTGCATCTTCATACCGCTCAATTTTTTCCAACGTTACCGCTTTGTTAATCAATGCGTCTTCATTTGCAGGGTCAAGTTCTAGCGCTTTTTCAAAATCTGCCAGCGCTTCCTCATTTTTATTTATGTTATCCAATGTTATACCGCGATTGATGTACGCATCGCTGTCGTTGGGAGTTAAACTTACTGCATAATCATAACATTGCAACGCTTCGTTGTATCGAAAAAGATTATTCAGAATCATTCCTTTACGAATCCACGAATCTGCGCTGTATGGTGCAAATTCAATCAATTGATCGGCATACGTTAATGCTTCTTCAAATTTTTCTTTTTCAAAAAGAAACGCGATTATTTCTTCCAATGCTTCCACACTTTTAATGCCGCCGCGCTTCAGATATTCTTTGTAACGCTCAATATCGTCGCTGCGGTCGTTTTTGCGCGGAGAAGAATCGCCTCCTAATTCATCATCAAAATTGTCAGAATCGTATATGGACATAGGCAAGTTTTGTTTGAAGTGTATTTCGTTAATTGAAATAAACAAAAATAAGTGCGCAGAGTCAAGAAATCGCTCGGTATGAAATAATTTTCTTTGAAAAGTGCCTAAAACAAGCGAAATTAAGGGCATTGGTTAAAGAATTTTATGAACTTTTTAAGAGCCGAAAGTGAATACACTGACAGTACGAATTACCAGAATTGACAATTCCACAAACGATATTCCATTGCCGCATTATGCAACGCAAGGAGCCGCAGGAATGGATATTTATGCAGCGGTAGAAAACGAAATACAAATTCTTCCCGGAAAATCTGCGCTTGTTCCAACGGGATTTGTTGTTGAAGTTCCAATCGGTTACGAAGCGCAAATTCGCCCGCGCAGCGGTTTGGCAATAAAACATAACATCGGAATTATGAATTCGCCCGGAACAATTGATTCGGACTATCGCGGCGAAGTGAAAATTATTCTTACAAATTTTGGAACCGAATCATTTACAATAAAACGGGGCGAAAGAATTGCACAAATGGTTGTTGCGCAATATTCCCGCGTTCAATGGAATGAAGTTGATAAATTAACAGAAACTTCGCGCGGCGAAGGCGGTTTCGGACATACAGGTGTGGAAAAAAATTTGTAAATTAAAATTGATGCAACGCCGCAGATAATACATTGGCTTGTGCAATACCATAAATAAAAAATAAAAATTTATGCCGCCGGAAAAAAAGAAAATTGAAACAGAAATTTCCGTTCCTTCAAAAAAACGAATTCACCATCCGACAACGTACGAAATTGTTGCGCTTATTGCCGGTATAGTGTTAATGTTTCTGTTGTTTTACGCCGTTCAGACTTTAATTACGCCAATAATTATTATTGGAGCAATAATTTTTTTGCTGTACCCTCTGCGCAAAAATATTGTTGCAAAAAATATTCTTCTTCTTTCTGCTGCATTATTTCTTATCTGGTTTTTTACGACCGTACAAACAGTTCTGGCTCCGTTTATGCTCTCGTTATTTGTGGCGTATCTTCTTCATCCGATTGTTGCAAAACTGGAACGGTTAAAAATTCCACGTTGGACTGCCGCGTTATTCGTCATTCTCTGTTCGCTTGCTGTTATTATTGTGGGAACAGCCGTTACGTTTCCGTACATCGTAGCGCAGTTTGATGGAATCCTTCAAGCAATCGGAACAATGTCCTCGCAGTTTACACATTGGTTGTTCGAAGGAAGATTTGTTAAAGTTCTTCAGCGCTACGGAATTTCTACTTCGCAAATTCAGCAAATTCTTACCACCACTGTTGCGCCGCGCGTTCAAGATTTGCTAAGCGCTTTAATGAAAATTGTTTTGGATATATTCGGAAGTTTCAGCGTTATTGTTTCCGGCGTTGTAAACATTATTATTCTTCCGTTTCTTACATTTTATATGCTGAAAGATTTTCCTCTTGTAAAACACAGATTGAAAATGTTGTTCCCGCGCAAACAACGTGAGATTGTTTCGTTCTATTACAATCAAATTGATGACATTGTGGGACGGTACATTCGCGGAACAACGATTATTGCTATTTTTGATTCAATTGCAGTTACAATTGGTTTTTCTATTATCGGAATTCCTTACGCGCTTGTACTTGGCATTCTTTCCGGCTTTTTATTTTTTATACCGTACTTCGGTTTTATTACAATGCTTATCATTTCCACCGTCGTCGCAACGCTTAATCCTGTAACAACAATTTATTTTGTCGGCTCGGCAATTGGTTACCTTGTTACAATTCACATAATAGAAAATTTTATTCTTTCTCCGCGTATTATTGGTAGAAAAATCGGGCTTCATCCGATTGTGCTTTTGCTTTCCATTTTTTTGTTCGGCTATTTATTCGGCTTCATCGGATTGTTAATTGCTATTCCGGCGGCTGGAAGTATTATCGTTATAGTAAAAGATTGGGATTCGAAGCGCAAAATAGAACATTCAAAAGAAAATTAACATTATGGCCGGTGCTTTGTATTTAGTAGCAACACCAATTGGAAATTTGCAGGATATTACGTTTCGCGCATTAGAAGTAATGAAAAGTTCCGATATAATTGTGTACGAAGAACGAAAAGAAGGAAACCGCCTGCTGAACCATTTTGGTATTGAAAAACCTGTGGAAAGTTTAAATGAGCATAACGAAGCCGCTTCAACATTTCACATTCTTGAACATTTAAAAAATGGAAAAAATGTCGCGCTTATTTCAGACTGCGGAACGCCGGTTTTTTCCGATCCGGGGCAATTACTCGTACGGCGTGCAATTGAACAAAAAATAAAAGTAGTGCCGATTCCCGGCGCATCATCGCTGATGCCTGCGCTCACGGTTACCGGATTTTCCATTGATCAATTTGTTTACGCGGGATGGCTTTCGCCGAAACGCCCGCGCAGAATTGCGGAATTACAACAACTACGAAGAGAGCGGCGAACAATTGTTTTAATGGATACGCCGTATCGTTTGGTTGCATTACTTAAAGATATTGCCGAAGTCTTCGGCGTTGAGCGGCGGTTATGCGTAGCATTTGAATTAACAATGCGTAATGAAGAAATTTTTCACGGCAGCGCAAAATCTTTATCCGAGCGATTTGAAAAGGAAGAACGTAAAGGGGAATTTGTAATAATTATTGACAAAGCAAAATAACAGTTGCAAATATTTGCAAAATAAATTCCAAAAGATAATTTTGAACCGTCAAAGGTAACTTCGTACCTTGTTCACTAATGTTGTAACTTCGCGCCCAAGCGCATCATAAATTTTGAGTGAAACACGCAAACCTAACA
>CAYXEE010000148.1:0-6236 GCA_964463935.1 uncultured Chitinophagaceae bacterium
GAGCTATCCGATGGCTTAGTTTTTCGTAAGCCATTACTTTGTAATGGCTTTTTTGTTGTTCAAAAATTCAACAATAAATTTTTTTAAAAAATCGAAATTTATTTTTTGTAAGAAATCAAACCCCTAAAATTCTTATTTTTGCAAATAATTTTCGCAGATTTTAAGCTAAATTCACTTCTTTTTCTTCTTTTCAGATGGCACTGTAATTGCACTCACTTTTCACATTAAATAGTGGAGGCAATAATGATTCGTGGTACCGTTTTAATAGCAACAGAAATTTGTAAAGGTTGCGAACTCTGTATTTCCGCCTGCCCGCAGGATAGTTTGGCTCTTTCAAAATTAATCAATCGTAAAGGTTACCGTTTTGCCGAATTGGTAAAAGATAATTGCACGGGTTGCATTAACTGCGCAATTGTTTGTCCCGATTCAGCTATTACGGTCTACCGTGAAAAGAAAACTGTTAAACAGACGGTTGCAGCGGCATAAAAAAATTTTCAGCGTTTGCTGCGTACAAACATTACGCATCAAACACAATTAAAGGAATCTACAATGACAACAATTGAACATGATTCAACACCGCGTCTAATGAAAGGGAACGAAGCGCTTGCTGAAGCGGCAATTCGTGCAAATATGGATGCGTATTTTGGTTATCCGATTACACCGCAGTCGGAAATTCTTGAATATCTTACCGAAGAAGTTCCCAAACGAAAAAAAGGAATAGTGCTGCAAGCTGAAAGCGAAATTGCTTCTATCAATATGGTATTTGGCGCGGCAGGCGCAGGCGCGCGCGTTATGACAACATCGTCGAGTCCGGGAATTAGTTTAATGCAAGAAGGAATTTCGTACATCGCAGCGGCGGAACTTCCGTGTGTAATTGTTAATATACAGCGCGGCGGACCGGGACTCGGAACAATTCAACCGGCGCAGGGAGATTATTTTCAATCTACAAAAGGGGGCGGGCATGGAGATTATCATTTGTTTGTTCTCGCTCCATCCACAGTGCAGGAAATGGCAGATTTTATTTTTGATGGTTTTCGTATTGCAGAGCAATATCGAATTCCAACAATGATTCTTGCCGACGGCGCGCTGGGTCAAATGATGGAAAAAGTGTATTTGCCGAAAGACGGTTCGTTTCCTCACGCGCGTCCCGATTGGGCTACCGTAGGAAAACCAAAATCGCGCGAACGAAATTATATTACCACGCTTCACATTGAACCGAATAAAATGGAAGAAGTAAATCTTCAATTGCAGGATAAATACCGAAAATTAAAAATTGAAACGCGCGTTGAAGAAATACAAACAGATGAAGCAGATATTATTCTTGTTGCATTTGGACTAACCGCAAGAATTTGCCAAAAAGCAATGGAACTTGCCAAAGTACGCGGAATTAACGTCGGCGTAATTCGTCCGATAACATTGTATCCATTTCCGTATGATGCTATTGAAGCGACAACGGCAAAAGCATCCGCTTATCTTACTGTTGAAATGAATGCGGGTCAAATGGTAGAAGATGTTCGTCTTGCTGTAAATGGAAAAGCTCCCGTGTACTTTAAAGGACGAACAGGCGGAATGATTCCGACGCCGGAAGAAATTTTATTGGAAATTGAAACGATTGCTGAAAAACAGCACATTCGTAAAGCACAAGTGTAAAAAAAATCTTCGCACTTCTTACAGTGAAATGCGAAAAAGAAAAAAGGAAAACCGTATGACAACTACCAACGTCATTCCTAATGAAATGGAACTTGTTTATGCAAAACCCGAAACGCTGACCGATTCGCCGTTCCATTACTGTCCCGGATGCGGACACGGCGTAATTCACAGAGTATTAATGGAAGTAATTGAAGAAATGGGAATTACGGAAGATACAATCGGCGTTGCGCCTGTTGGCTGTTCGGTGTTTGCATATAATTATATGAATATTGATATGCAAGAAGCGGCGCACGGCAGAGCCAGCGCAGCTGCAACCGGCGTAAAAAGAGTTCTTCCCGATAAATATGTTTTCTCGTATCAAGGAGACGGCGACCTTGCTGCAATTGGAACAGGCGAATCAATTCACACGATAAACCGAGGCGAAAATATTTTAATGGTGTTTGTGAATAACGCCATTTACGGAATGACCGGAGGACAAATGGCGCCGACAACGCTGCTCGGTATGATTACTTCCACAACGCCGTTTGGAAGAGAACAAGCGGTAATGGGACACCCGCTTAAAATTACGGATTTAGTTGCGCATCTGCCCGGTGCGTATTATGTAACGCGGCAGGCGGTTCACACAGCGGCGGCTGTAAGAAAATTAAAAAAAGTATTTCAAAAATCGTTTGAATATCAAAAAGAAAAACGAGGAACATGTTTTGTTGAAGTTGTTTCAAATTGTCCTTCGGGCTGGAAAATGACTCCATTGGAAGCAAATGACTGGCTTGAAAAAAATATGCTTCCAATGTATCCGCTGGGAGATTTAAAAGTTCCGAAAAATTGATTGAGCGTACGGTATGAAAAAAAATTACATAAGAAAAATTTCCGGCGAAGAAGCAGAAAAACAATTTATTATGATTGTAAAAAACGAATTGCATTTTTTTCCCGAAGCCGGAGAAGAATTTCAATTGCTCGATGAACGAACGTACCGTACAGCTAAAGTAGAATCGTTTCCCTGTCATTGTATGGGACCGGAAGAACCGCACGAGCATTATTATATTGCAAAAACGGGATTACGAAAAGGCGACGTTGTTGAAATTCGCAAAGAAGAAAAAAACGAAGATCATTACATTTTGAAATTGAATGAAAAATAAGAGGCACACATGAAATCCTCACAAGAAATTATTATTGCAGGTTTCGGCGGTCAGGGCGTTCTATCAATGGGACAGATTATTTCCTATTCCGCAATGAAAGAAAATAAAGAAGTCAGCTGGATGCCTTCCTACGGACCGGAAATGCGCGGCGGAACGGCAAATTGTATTGTCATTGTTTCCGAAACAAAAGTCAGCTCCCCGATTGTTACAACGTTTGATTCTGCAATTATTCTCAATCAACCCTCGCTGGATAAATTTGCCGAAGCCGTAAAACCGGGCGGATTTATGTTGTGCGAACATTCCACAATTATTACCCCTTGCACCAGAACAGATATTGAAATTGTAGCAATTCCCGCTACCGAAGAAGCCGTGCGAATGGGGAAACGGCAAATTGCAAATATGATTTTGCTTGGCGCATATCTTTACCGCCGCCCGATTGTTGCAATTGAAAATATTATTCAAGCATTAAAAGAAGTTTTACCGGAACGGCATCATCATTTAATTCCTTTAAATGAAGAAGCATTATTGCGCGGCAAACAACTTGTAGAAGAACAATTACATCACGTATA
The DNA here is from genome assembly GCA_964463935.1 of uncultured Chitinophagaceae bacterium. Taxonomy (GTDB): domain Bacteria; phylum Bacteroidota; class Ignavibacteria; order UBA10030; family UBA8401; genus JACFMZ01. The sequence continues at coordinate 3,356 of CAYXEE010000148.1, forward strand.
ACTGTGAGGAACGTATGAATCCGACAACATATTCCGTGTGTGAACACACTTGCAGAAATTCCTGTGCTGCTTTAACCAAAGCGTTAAATGTAGAAACATCGCTTGTTCGTACGTTTGAAGAAGCAATCCGCGAATGCGATGAGCCGGAAATAAAAGAATTTCTTATTACGCTTGCCAATGAAAGCAGCGGAGCTGTGGTTCGTATTATGCAAAAATTGAATGAAATTAAAGCCCGCGCGCTTATCTATGATGGAATTTCTTCAAGTTTTAATACATAAACCGTAGAGCGTATTGTATTAACAAGAGCGGTGTTATCATAATTTATGATGACATTGCTCTTTGCGTTTTAAATGATAAACTACTCATCGCATTATGCAAAAACTTTTCTCCTTCTTTCTGTGTTATAGTTACAAAGCAGAAAAGGATTTCTATAATGCAAAAACATAAAACGAAAATTTTTACTGCACTGATTATTTTAAGCGCAGCGGCTGTAACGTTTTTAATAAGCGCTCCATCGGTAATATTTCAATCAGAAAAAAAACAATCAAATATAAAAAAGGATTCTCCATCTATGAAAACCGCCGAAGAGTATCGTAAGGACACGTACAAAAAAGGGATGCCGAAAGTCGTTAAGTCCGATGAAGAATGGCGGAAACAATTAACGCCGGAACAATATCGCATTACGCGTAATTCAGGAACGGAGCGTCCGTTTTGCGGATTGTTTTATGACCACAAAAAGCCGGGAATTTATATCTGCGTCTGCTGCACTCTTCCGCTGTTTTCTTCAAATTCAAAATTTGATTCTGGCACCGGCTGGCCGAGTTTCTTTCAGCCGATAAATTCCGACCACATTTCTGAAAAAACGGATTTAAGTTATGGTATGCGAAGAATTGAAGTTAATTGCGCTCGATGCGATGCGCATCTTGGTCACGTTTTTAATGATGGTCCAGAACCAACTGGCTTACGGTATTGTATGAATTCAGAATCGTTGAAGTTTGTGGAAGAAAAAAACCCCGCTTATTAGCGGGGCTTAGTGTATTACTGTGTTCGCAGGGGAGAGAAGGAAATAATATTTCCTTGTTTGGGTACTTTGTCGTTAACGTTTGCTGGCACAGTAATACGAAAGATAGTTCCTGTTTTTTCGGATGATTCAAAAATTGCCTTTCCTTTTAAATATCGCTCTGTTAAAAGTTTAACGCTATACGTTCCAAGTCCGCGTCCCGTGCCTTTTGTAGAAAAAGAGCGTTGAAATACTTGCAATTGAACATCGTGAGGCATTACAGAATTGTTTGAAACAAAAAATTCAACTTTTTTATCTGCTCTGGAACAACCTATACACACGCTTTCACTTTGCTGCGATGCTTCAAGAGCATTTTTAATTAAATTTCCCAATACTCTGCGTATCAATACTTCATCCGTTACAAAAATAAAATCATCGGAATCTTCTGTAATAATAATTTTTTTTCTTTCACAAACCGGATGGTGACGATATGTTTCTGCAACATTTTCCAACAAGGAGCGTGAATGAAGAACTGTCGGCACAATGTGTATTTCATGATTTTCGGCTGCAGTTAACTGCCGCTGCGATTGAATTTCATCGCACATATTCTGAGCAAGCTGATTGATTGTAGAGCGAAACATATCAATCTCTTCCGGCACAGCATCTTTCATCATTTCAGAATATCCGAGCAAACTTCCCGCCGTATTTAATAAATCGTGAAAGAAAATCCGTTCTAACGCCTGTCTTCGTTTTTCACTGCTTGTATCCGTCATTGTAAAAATTGTAAAAATTTGATTTTGAATTACAATTGGCGTCGACTTTACGCGTAAATCTATAGAGCCAAGATCGCTTATTGTTGCTATTCTGCATTCCTGAATATTTTCAACTCCGGCGCTTGCTTGTGTTATAGATTTATTTGTTCCGCACATTTTGCAAAACTCCGATGTACCACACCCGAACGGCGTCTTATGTGCGTTAATACAATGCAACACTTCGCCCGGTCTCATTCCGATTAGTAATTGCGGTTCATCATAGCCGACAAATTTCGACAGCTGCTTGTTACAAAAAACAATTTGCCGATGCTGATTTAACACAAGAATAAAATCCGGAATAGCATCGGAGAATGTTTGAATCAGATTATTCTCTGCGAATAACTGCGCTTGTTTATACAACTCATCAAGCATAGCTCTTTGGTAGAGCGATTGATCTTGAGGTGTTTGTTGAGATATCATTGTTGTTCCTCCCTAAACGTTAACGAACTATTATCACACAATAGCCGTGCCAGAGGAAAAATGCTTAAAATAATGCAAATACTGCATTTTTTTTGTATTCAATTTTTACAAAACTACAAATTGCAGTTGTGTAAAAGTAAAGAAGTAAAACTCTGTTTTTGAATTCGTAGAGAAATCTGAAAAATTGGTTGTCTATTATTGAGCAAAGTCCGCCTTTGGCGGGCGAAGTAAAGAATATTGCTTTTATTTTGATATGGAAAAATTGAAAGAAAGGAGTTAATTCTGTGACCCCGGCAAGATTCGAACTTGCGACCCACAGCTTAGAAGGCTGTTGCTCTATCCAACTGAGCTACGGGGCCAAATGAAAACAAAACAAATATACAAAAACTTGCTGCTGTTTCAAAAAATAAATTGAGAATTTCCTCTCGAACGTGTAACCTATCTTTAAAAATTTTATTGTGTTGTAAAGTTGCTTTCCATCTAAAAAACTCGTTATCTTTAACAAATTACAAAAGTTAAAAAAATTTTTAAATAAATTAGTACCTGAAGTTACGCAAAATAAAAAAATGCTTCGACTCGGCACAAAAAATTAAGATCATCCTGAGCAAATCCTTTGTTTTTTGAAGGATGCGCCGAAGGATGACCTTAC
>CAYXEE010000149.1:0-6206 GCA_964463935.1 uncultured Chitinophagaceae bacterium
ACCGATGCGAATATAGTGTGAAATTAGCGATTCTTTATCAAAAACCTTTTCAACAAAAATTGAAGCATAATGGATTGAATCTTTTGCAATATAATCCGCAATATCCTCAATATCTTGCAACGATCGTAATGTCCACCTTACCGTAGCCATTTCGAAAGACGTTTTTTTGCTTCTTCTGTTGAAACGGTTTTCCCTTCGATTGATTCTTGCAATCCTTGTTTTACTTTTTGAAGAAATGCTAATTCTTCGACCAACTCATCTAAGGAAAATTGTTCAGGAAATTTTTTCAACGTATCAATTACCACGCTTTTCGTCAACATAAAATCTCCGTTAAAGTTTGCATTATTATTTCACATCTGCCGCTTTATCAAATCCCGAAACTTCTGCCGTTACAACCGCGCGCTTCACTAATCCTTGAAGAACTTTTCCCGGACCAACTTCAACAAAAATTTTTGCGCCGTCGTTGTTCATATTCACCGCTGTTTCTTCCCATCGCACAGGACTCGTTACTTGCTCAAACAGCAATCTGCGAATTTCATCCGCGCTTTCAACCGATTTTGCCGTTACATTTGCATAGACAGGAATTTTTGCGTCGTTAATTTTTATGGAATCCAACGCTTCTTTCAATTTGTCTTTCGCGCTTTGCATCAGCGGAGAGTGAAATGCGCCGCTGACAACAAGTTCTTTCACTAATTTTGCTCCGGCAGTTTTTGCAAGTTCCATCGCTTTGCGAACACCTGCAACGCTTCCCGAAATAACAATTTGCCCCGGCGAATTAAAATTTGCCGGCTGAACAATTCCTGCTTCGCTTGCATTCTTACAAACTTCGGAAACTACGCTCGCATCTAAACCGACAACCGCCGCCATTGTTCCGGGATTTTCTTCTCCTGCTTTTTGCATCAGCTCGCCGCGCAAGCGAACAAGTTTAATCGCATCGTGAAACGAAATTGCACCCGCTGCAACAAGCGCAGAATATTCGCCGAGCGAATGTCCCGCCGTCATTGAAGCGTCTTGCGGTTTTAATACATTCCACAACGCAACACTGTGCAAAAAAATTGCCGGCTGCGTATTTTTTGTCTGCTTTAATTCGTCTTCCGGACCTTCAAAACAAATTTTTGAAAGTGAAAATCCGAGCAGAGAATCCGCTTCATCAAAATATTTTTTTGCAACGGGAAATTGCTCGCACAAATCTTTTCCCATACCGACGTACTGCGAACCTTGTCCCGGAAAAACGTACGCTTTCATTAATTCAAAATTCCTAATTCTTCATTTCTAATTATTTTTAGTACGCCCATTTTACGTACACCGCGCCCCACGTATAACCTGCGCCGAAACTTGCAAACACAAGATTTTGTCCCTTCTTCACTTTTCCGGCATGCCACCACTCGGAAAGACAAAGCGGAATTGTTGCCGCCGTTGTGTTTCCGTATTTTTCAATATTGATCATCACTTTAGACTTATCAAGACCCATACGGTTTGCCGTTGCATCAACAATTCTCAAATTTGCCTGATGCGGAACAAGCCAATCAACATCCGCTCCTGTAAGATTATTGCGCTGTAAAATTTCCGCAGAAACATCTGCCATTCCAACTACTGCAACCTTAAACACCGCTTTTCCATCTTGATAAATATAGTGCAGTTTGTTATCAATTGTTAGTTGCGATGGCGGATTCAAACTTCCGCCCCCTTTCATATAGAGGAAATCTCCGCCGCTTCCATCACAATATAATTTGTGATCAATAATTCCGTAATTAGCATCTTCGCTCGGTTCAAGAAGCACACACGCCCCCGCATCGCCAAAAAGAATGCACGTATTACGGTCTGTATAATCTACAATAGAACTCATTTTATCCGCGCCTACAACAAGAACTTTTTTGTAGCTGCCTGTTTCAATCAATTGCGAACCAAGCGTAATTGCATACACAAAACCGGAACACGCGGCGGAAACATCAAATCCCCACGCATTTTTTGCGCCGATTTTTTTTTGAAGTACGCACGCCGTTGCAGGAAAAAACATATCCGGCGTAACCGTTGCAAAAATTATTACATCAATTTCTTCTGCGCTGATTCCGCGATTTTTTAACAACACTTGAACAGCAGGAACAGCCAAATCCGAAGATGCGCCGTTTTCTAAAATTCTTCGCTCGCTGATTCCTGTGCGCGTGCGAATCCATTCATCGTTTGTATCTACTAATTTCTCCAATTCGGCGTTCGTCAAAACTTTTTCTGGTACGTAATGACCAACCGCCGTAATTGCTGCCCTAATTTTACTCATTATTTCTCTTGTAATCTTTCTTGTATATGTTGATTTATTTTTTGCTGAACAACTTCTTCCGCGCGGAAAAGCATATTCTTAATTGCTTTTGGAGGAGAACTTCCGTGTCCGATAATGGTAACGCCGTTTACGCCAAGAAGCGGAATACCGCCGAATTCAGTATAATCCATATCTTTGAAAATCTCTTTCAGCGAACCGCGCAAAATTCCAATCATCAATTTGTTAATGATTGCTTTATTCGCAAATTTTTTGAATTGATATTTCAAATAACCGGGAATGCTTTCTGCAAATTTCAGCAGAACATTTCCGACAAATCCATCGCACACAACAACATCAACATGGCCTTTTAAAATATCGCGTCCTTCAATGTTGCCGACAAAGTTCATTTTTCCTTTTCGTTCAGAAATGAATTTGTAAGTCTCTTTTGCAAGTTCGTTTCCTTTTGTTTCTTCTTCGCCGATATTTAACAAGCCGACGCGCGGATTTTTCTTTTTAAAAACATATTCAGAATAAATACTTCCCATCACGCCAAATTCGTAAAGAAAATGCGGCTTGCAGTCCGATACTGCGCCCGCATCAACAATCAATGTCGGTCCTTGCTCGCTCGGAAAAATTGCCGCCACAGTCGGTCTGCTGACTCCGGGAATTCTTCCAAGAATAAGCGTTGATGCCGCCGTAACCGCGCCGGTATTTCCCGGAGAAACAAATGCCTGCACGTCTCCCTCTCTGTGCATCGTCATTCCTTTAACAAGCGAAGAATTCGGTTTTGTTTTTATTGCAACAACAGGCGAGTCGTGCATATCAATTACATCAGGCGCATGAACAATTGAATAATTCAATCCCGATGCGTTGAGTTTAGAAAGTTCCGCGCTGATCTTCGGCTCATCGCCGACAAGAACAACATGAAAACGATTATTTGATTGACGCAAACATTCCACCGCTCCCTGCACTTCATAAGCCGGTGCAAAATCTCCCCCCATTGCGTCTAATGCAATACGAAGCTGTTGTGGTTGTGTCATAATTTTTTTGGTTTGTATTATTACAAAAAAGCCATCCCAATAGAATCGGGATGGCTTGTTGAATTCTAAAAAACTATTACTGCTTTGGCGCAAACATTACGCGTCCGTTGTAATAACCGCAATTCGGACAAGCGCGATGCTGTAATTTCATTTCATGGCACTGCGGGCATTCGGCGGTTGAACTAACTGTTGCCTTGTAATGCGTGCGGCGTTTTCTTCCGCGTGTTTTTGAATGTCTTCGTTTTGGATTTGGCATTTCGTCTTACCTCTGTTTCTTAATATTGTAAATTAATTTTCTAATGATTTCAATTTCTTAAGTGCGCTCCAGCGGTCGTCAATTTCATCATCGTTGCAATCGCACGCTTTTTCGTTCCAATTTGCTCCGCACTTCGGGCATAGACCTTTACATTCTTCGCTGCATAATATTTTCTGCGGAACCGCAAGAAGTAAAAATTCCCGCACATCTTCTGCAATGCCGATTATATTTGTTCCCGGCGGCAGAACGTGAAATTCATGCTGTTTGTTTTCTTGCGTATCATTTTGTTCCCACACATAGACGCTGCGAAATTCTGATGTAACCGGCGAAGAAAATTCTTTTAAGCAGCGGTCGCACTCATTATTCCTGCTGCACGAAGCGGAAATTTTCAGCGAAAATTGTTCAAATGATTTTACAAGAACAACATCTGCTTTTACAACGCCTGTAAACGGAGCTTCCAGCCCAACTTCTTCTAAAGTTCCTTCCAGCGCGTAGTTTCGCATCCCTTCAGGAAGATTCGATATATTTATTTCCATAAAAAACTCCCTTCGCGAGGGAGAAAACTGCTTAATTTCGTTGATTTTCACAATTTTTCAAGAAAATCGGACTAAAATATAAGGAATACGGCTGTAAGAGTCAAGAAAGGATTTATTGTCCGATTACTTGACGTTTATAAAGTGTATAATATATCATATGATTGTTTCGGATGCTTAATATTACCCCATCGGTTGTTATGATAGGAACAAGATTATTACTTTTTAGCCGCTCTTTTACTGCCGATCTATCAATAACATAATCTGGAATAACAATTTTTTCATAAAGTGATTGTGTCATTCCTTTATCAAACCCATTTTCCCTAAACACACTTTGCATTTGTGGCGTTATCAATCCGGCTGGATCGTAAATAATTCGATCAGAATAATAACCTATTATCCCAACATCTGGCGCTATTACTTTGGCATTAGCAACGCTATTTTCTTTTAACCAATAAGCCATTGGTTTTAGACAAAGTTCAGTAACCTTTTGAAAAGATTTCGTATGGGGATAAATAATATTCCAGTAAACTATTTGATTAGTTAAAATCGTAATTGCAAACGCAACGATAAATAATTGTTTTTTACGCTGGAAAAATAATTCATTATTGGAGATAATTTTATCAATTACAACTATTGCTCCAAAAACAATTGATGGCATAATTATAATAAGATATCGCGAGACAACTTGAACATTACCCACAGCATAGAAAACAATCAAGAATATCGGCCACAAAAAATATTTTGTCGTTTTGGGGGACAATTCAATCTTCTTAAGAAAAATTAAGGCTGGAAGCGCTGTTAACAGTAAAACAATAATAGGCTGAGCAGAAAAAAGAATAACCCCTATCTCAAAAAAAACTTTTACCGAATCAACAATTGACATGTGCGAGGTTGTTTTTCCCATCAATGTATTGGGAAGCAATGCTCCAAAATAATAATCTGAAAACACTATCCACGGCAAAACTACAATACTAAACGGCAGAATGATTTTTACGAAACGCTTTTTGTCTTTTGTTTCATTGATTAAAATATCAAGGCATAGAAGACAATACAACAATAAAGCTTCAGGTCGAATAAGAACGAGAATGGCGCTTAATGCAAGCGAAGAATACATTTTCTTTTGCTCATACAAATAAAGAATAACTACTGCAACAAACAAAGAAAAAGAAGTTTCCATGCCGCTGCCAGCCCACCGAATTCCCCAAACATCTAAAGCAAAAAAACAAAATCCCATTATGACGCTTTCCTTGTGAACAAATTTTTCATTCAACAGCCAAAGAAATATCAATGCAGAAAAAATAAAAAATAAAATATCTAATACTTTTACCCAAAACCAAGCGTCATTGAAAACAAACTCTACAACGGCAGAAAGAAATAGCCACAATGGACCTGTACATCCATACGACGGTATTCCGTTGTTAAATGATATACCATAACCATTGACAATATTTTTTGCATATTGCAAATAAATATACGTATCGTCAGGAGTGTACGGAAAATGAATAATGGCTAAATAAAGTGAAAATGCGCCAATAAAAACAAGCAACAAAATTATTATTTTTGAAGAATTCATAAAGATGAAGCGCCCGCAAAGAGAACTTCAATGGTATGAGAATAATTATAGTACTTCGGCAGATTCGACTTCTTGTTCTGAAATAATAGGAGTTTTCTTATGAAGTTCATCGTGCACATAATCTACTGCTTCCGCAAGCGCATCGGCGAATTTTTCAAAATCTTCTTTATATAAAAAGATTTTATGTTTTTTAAATTCATCTTCGCCGACTTTTTTGCTTTCGGTAATTGTGATGTAAAAATCTTTTTCAGATTTTGTCGTTTTTACGTCAAAAAAATATGTTCTTTTTCCGGCGCGGACCCGTTTGCTAAAAACTTCGTCCGTATGATTTGCCGATTCTTGTACAGCCGTAGTAGATGTGTTTTCCAAGCTTCAATCCTCCCTATTAGTTACAATGGATTATACTTTGTTGTGCGTTCTGCACGTTATTTATTTACTTTGTTTCATTGCCGGATACATCGGATAATGTATCCGGCGTAAGTATTTTATTTTCTTACTGAAGTTACGCAGATGGTCATGCTGAGCCTGCCTGCACGAAGCCGATGCT
>CAYXEE010000150.1:0-6151 GCA_964463935.1 uncultured Chitinophagaceae bacterium
GGAGCGGAGAAGGCGGGAGTCGAAGCATTTTTTTATTTTGCGTAACTTCAGTTAGGCATTCTTAATTACAAAGGCATACCGCGTTTTCTGCGTTCATCGCTTGTTAAATCAAAAAGTTTTCTAAATAATTTTTCTTCCGCATCAGTCATAGCAATTTTTCTTCGTGCCATAACTTTTTTTGCAACATCTATTGCCCGGTCTGTATTATAGGTTGTAAATGTTTCTCCTGCGGCGCCCCACGAAAACGACGGAACATATTTCGGAGGAAATCCAGTGCCAAAAACATTGCTTGAAACGCCGATAACTGTGCCGGTATTAAATGTGGAATTGATTGCTGTTTTAGAATGGTCGCCGATTGTAACGCCGACAAACTGCGAGCCGCTGTCCACAGGTTCTCCGTTTACATACACTTTAACAGAACTGTAATTATTTTTTAAGTCGCTGGTTACTGTTCCGGCGCCGCAATTTACCCAAGCGCCAAGATACGAATGACCAAGAAAACCATCGTGCTGTTTATTTGCGTAGCTGTGCATTATGGTCGCTTCAATTTCACCGCCGACTTTGCAGACCGGTCCAACGCTGCAATCTTGATAAATTTTTGCGCCAACTTTAACAATGGAGTTATCGCCAATGTAAGCCGGACCAATAATAGTTGAAAACGACATTATCTGCACATTCTTGCCGATATACACCGGACCGTTTTCAGCATCAATTACAACGCCGGGTTTAATTACAGACCCCTCGCCGATAATTATGTTTTTCGGATTCAACAAATATGCTCCGGGATATTTTTTAAATTTATTTTTTTTACCGCGGTGATGTTTTTTTAATGTTTCAAAATCTGCGCGAAGTTGTTCGCCGTTGTGTTTAATTAAATCCCACGAATAATTAATCATTGCAATATCAACTTCCTCGCGCATCAATCCGTCAAAATCTGAAAGCGAAAATAATCCTGCCAAATTATTTTTTAACGATTTTAATTTGCTTGCGCCAACGCGCGCTGCAACAACTTTATCGTCGTTTACGTACAGCACATCGCTATCGCCTTCCAATGGAATTTTAGCCGCAAAATTTTGGTCAACAATTGCCCGCCCGTTAATAAATAAAACATTTTTTGCGGTTAGTTCATTTACTTTCATTCCGTTGTTTCGTATGCGCATATAATCCGCAAGATACGAGCGGGTATGAAGAGAAACTTCCGCCTTGGAATATGCAAAATGGACTTTTTCTTTCAGCGAAAAAATTCCGCATCGCAGGTTGTATGTCGGACGAAAATAAACAAGGGGAAGGAGACGGGAATGATAGATGTCTTCAAAAAGACAAATTTGAGTTGCCATAAGTTCCTTTCGGGCGCTTCGAGTTGCTTTTTTATGCAGAACGAAGAAAATTAAATTCTAAAACATTTTCAACATTTCTGCCATTTATTTTACACAAAAATAAAAAACGGAATGCTCAAATGAAACATTCCGTTTAATAAATTTATTGCATAAAAATTCGTTATGCTGTTGGCGCCGCAGTCTTTTTCGCATACTTCTTGTTGAAGCGTTCAACACGACCGGCGGAATCAATCAGCTTTTGTTTTCCGGTATAGTATGGATGACACGCAGAGCAGATTTCGACGTGGATATTGCCAATCGTCGAGCGGGTTTCAAATGTGTTTCCACAAACGCAGGAAACAACCGCTTTTCTGTATTCCGGGTGAATATCTTTTTTCATTTTGGTTCTTTCTTTTGAATTAGTTAATTGCGGAACAAATATAGCAATTCTTAATTGTAGTTGCAAGAAATTATCTAACAACGCAGATTTTATGCAGGTTTAATCCTTTTCAGCGCGCGCTTTACGGTATAAGCGAACATTTCGCTGGTGTTCTTCATAATTTTGTGCAAAACGATGCCTCCCGTTTGCATCGGAAACAAAATAAAGATAATTGTGTTTTGCCGGATATAGCGCGGCAAAAATTGATTTTTTGCTCGGATTGTTGATAGGTCCCGGAGGTAAACCGCGATTGAGATAAGTATTATACGGCGATTTAATTTTCAAATCATTTTTAGTTAACCGACGCGGAGCATCGGCAACAACATACTGCACCGTAGGATCGGCTTGCAGTCCCATCTTAATTTTTAAGCGATTGTAATACACGCCTGCAATTATCGGACGCTCATTGTCATACACAGCTTCCCCTTCAACAATGGAAGCCATTGTCAACACTTCATTTAAATTCATTCCGAGTGAAAGCATTCGCCTCTGTAAACTGTCGTTCCAAAAATCTCGAAATTCTGTTATCATTCGCTTGATTATATTTTCTTCATCATCCTGCCAATAGAATTCGTACGTTTCAGGCATTAAGTACCCCTCAAGCGTTTTCGAACGGTGCGGATAAATTCCAATTAAAGATGTATCGCGGAATAATTTCATAAATTTCACAGTATCAATTCCAATTTCTCGTTTCAGAATTTTTGCAATCTGTTTCGCTCGCAACCCTTCTTGAATTGTTACATTTGAATTGATTGTAGAAGCGCCGCTTTCCATATCCCGCAAAATATCAAGATTTGAAATACCGCTTACAAAACTATATTTACCGATGCGAATTTTCTGAGTTACGCCGAGAAGTTTTCCTGCAATTTTAAATGTAAATGCATTCCGAATAATTCCGCGCGTTTCAAGAGACTCTGCAAGTACGTTAAATGGTTCTCCTTTACTTACAGAAATAATTTTGGGGGAATGTTCAAAAGTATTTGGAAGATAGAAAATCCAAAATCCGAGCAGCAGAAAAAAAACAAGCAGAAGAATTACAAAGGACAACGCAAAATTATTATTTTGTTTTTTGCCGTTCATTCATCGCCTCGCGTTCAAGTTTGCGCGATTCATCAATAATACGCTCGAATAATCTGCGAAGTGCAAGATCGTTCAATGGTCCTTTGTTGTGCTTCATAATGTTATCTAAAACTTCTTTTTCCCGCTTGGGGGAATATGCTTCCATCTTTAATTGTTGTTTTATTTTGCCAATTTCATCGGCATAGGCTGCCCGTTCGTTAAGAAGTTCAACCAATTTTTTATCTGTTTCATCAATTTTATCGCGCCAATATTCTATGGAAGACATTTTTCGTTGTTATTTCAAAGTGGATAAAAATTCTGCCGCTTTTTGAATTGTGTCATCAACATTATTTTCATTTGCAATTGCCTGCAAAAGCGCAGAGCCAACAACAACTCCGTCAGAAATTTTGGAAATTTTTTGCACTTGTTCTTTTCCTTTAATTCCAAAACCGACAACAAACGGTTTATTTGTATTTGCTTTAACCCGCAAAAGGAAATGTTCAAATTCTGCTGAATTTCCAAACGCATTTTGCATTCCTGTAACGCCTGTAACCGAAACACAATATGTAAAATCAGTAGAAAGAGAATCAATGGAACGAATTCTCTCATCGGGCGTTGTTGGCGCAATTAAAAATATATTGCTCATTCCATATTTTTTAGAAAATGAACAAAGTTCTTCGCTTTCTTCTGGAGGAAGATCGGGAATAATCAATCCATCAACGCCGGCATTTTTAGCTTCATTGATTAATTTTTCAATCCCAAAATGTATAATCGGATTGATATATCCCATCAAAATCAACGGAATAGAAGTTTGTGTTCGCGCTTTCTGCACAAGTTCCAGCGCTTTGGGAAGCGTAGCTCCGTTTTTAATTGCAATTTCGGACGAATGTTGAATTGTGGGTCCATCGGCAAGCGGATCGGAAAATGGGATTCCCACTTCAATCATTGATGCGCCGGCTTTTTCTAAGGCAAGTATAAGCGGAACAGTAGTTCCTTGCACCGGAAATTCCGGCGTAATGTACGGAATAAGCGCTTTCGCATTTATTTTTTTACAATGTTGAAATGCCGCAGAAATTCTATTGGTCATAATTCAAGGTTTGCCGCTGCCGTTTCATTTAACGGCGAGAATATTTTATGTAAATATTTTCTGTATCCAACTTCTGCAATCATTGCTCCATTGTCGGTACAATATTCAAATTTCGGAATAAATAAATTTAACGAATGTTTCTCGCACGCGCGTTTCATTTCTGCGCGCAGCAACGAATTTGCAGAAACTCCGCCGGCGACAGAAACATCGGAAACATTCATTTTTTTTGCGGCGGAAATTGTTTTCTGAACAAGCACTTCAATTACTGATATTTGAAAGCTAGCGCAAATATCTGCAAGTAATTGTTCGCTAATGTTCGCAATACCTTTATCGGTTCTCAATTTATTATCCCGAAGATAATATAACACCGATGTTTTTATTCCGCTGAAACTAAAATCGAAATCATTTTCATTTGAGTATGGTTTTGCAAATTGAATTGCGTTTGGATTTCCACGTTTCGCAAGATTATCAATCTGCGGACCGCCGGGATACGGCAAGCCAAGCATTTTCGCCACTTTATCAAACGCTTCGCCGGCAGCATCATCTTTTGTTTCACCAATTACATCATAATTAAAATCATCTTTAAGATACACAATCTGCGTATGTCCGCCGGATACGGTAAGATTGACAAAAGGAAATTGCGGAGTCGGTTCTTCAATAAAATTGGAGTAAATATGCGCTTCCATGTGGTTGACTGCAATAAACGGCACACCAAGACCGTACGCAAGAGCTTTGCCAAAATTTACACCGACGAGCAGCGCGCCCATAAGTCCGGGACCAGTTGCAACAGCTACTGCTGAAATATCTTCTTTATGAACTCTTGCTTTTTCCAACGCTTCATTTACAACAGGAAGAATTAGTTTTTGATGCGCCCGCGAAGCAAGTTCCGGCACCACGCCGCCGTATTGTTGATGTATCAATTGCGATGAAATAATGTTCGACAGCAATACGCCGTCGCGAATAACCGCAATGGAAGTTTCGTCGCATGAAGTTTCTATTCCAAGAATTACTGTAGCCATGAAATAATATAATAAAGAATAGCTGAAATTCAATTCTTCTTAAAATGAAAAAACCTCCGATGAGGAGGTTTTTTTTCAAGAGAAAAATTTCTATTTCAAAATAGCGATTTTAATATCGCCGCCGGATGTTTCTACTTTTATAGAATTTCCGCCCCCATTAATTTTTCCATGTAATTCGCTACGATCAATTTTTCCTTTTACGGTTATAGGAAGATCGCAGTCAACGCTTCCACCGCTGGTTTCAGCGTCAATATCCGCTTTAATATCTTCCTTAACATAAATTACAATATCGCCGCCGGAAGTTCTTGCCTCAACGCCTTTATTTTCGCCGTTTATTTTCACGCGAATATCGCCGCCGGAAGTTTTTGCTCTCACGTTCCCTTCAATACTTAGACATTCCACATTTCCTCCAGATGTGCTGCCTCGAACATCGCCTGTAATTTTTTCGCATAAAATATTACCGCCGGAAGTTTGCGCGCTGACATTTCCTTTTATACCGCTCACCTCTACATTTCCACCTGAAGTTTCAGCATCAGTTTCTCCTTCAATTGCAGAAGCATACACAGAACCGCCGCTTGTTTTTAACATGCTTTCGCCAGAAATATTTTTTGCATGAATATCTCCGCCGGAAGTTACGATTGTTACATTATATTTTTTAGGAATCTTAATTGTATAGTGCGCGTCGAAATTTCCGACATGCCATTTAAAGAAACTGTTGTCTCGAACTTTGCCTGTAACCTTAACAACACTTCCTTCCTGCTTAAAATCCACTTCATATTTTTCTAATCGCCTGTCGCTGCCGGAAATTTCGACGAGGATATGAACCTCATTTTTATCCCACGAATCAACTTCTATTTCGCCTGCAACTGCATCAACATCAATTTTTCCTCCCGGCGTTACAGAAAAAGATTTTTCATATTTTTTTGTTTTATCATCGCCGTAACTAATTATTGTTGATGCATTATCTTTCCACGAATCAGATTGCAGTTCATGGGTGCGCGAATATAAATACATTCCGCCGATAAAAACTACTCCGAGAATAATAAATAATACAACTTTCACAACGGCTAAGTATGAATTTTTCATAATTGGTCCTCTCAATTTCCTTTTACAAACGAATTTCTTAATTAAAAGTTGCGAAAATTTAATAAAAGAACAAATGCTTGCATTGCGGAAACAATCTTTGTATTTTTGTTCATCGTTTTCAACGCCCGGGTGGTGAAATTGGCAG
>CAYXEE010000151.1:0-6076 GCA_964463935.1 uncultured Chitinophagaceae bacterium
TGCTTCTTCGTATTCTGATGCGCAGACAATTTCATCGCTGCGCGGAATGTTTATTTCATTAACAGCGCAAAAAAAATATAAAGAAGTTATTTCAAGCTATAATGCAATTGATACAAATTCAATTCTTGCAATAGCGCCCGCAATTCGTTTTATTATTGCCGATATCCAATATAGTTTAGGAAACGCATCGCTCGCGGAAAAAATTTGCGAAGAACTCGCGCGGCTCAACGTATCGGAATCGGCTGCGGAAGCATCCGCCGTTCGACTGCTTTTGTATAAAGAAAAAATTCCAAATGATATAATACTTTCCTATTTTTATTCCGGCACGGAAGATTCTGCGCGTTTACAGCTATTAGATTCAACCATACAAAAACATTCTCAGTCCAAAGGATTGAAGTATTTAAAAGTAATTACGCTTTCGCGGATAAATAGCGAAGTACAAGCGGCGGAAATACTAAAATTTTTAGCGGAAGAAATTCATGAAAGCGCTTTGCAATATTTTGTATCGTTTCGGTTAGCAAAGCTCTATTACTTTTTTGGGGAATTTGAAAATGCAAAAATGTTTTTATGGCGTGCAAAAAATTTTGCGCCGACTCGAGCGCTTACAATACAGATTGATGAAGAATTAGAGTTATGCGATTACGTTCCATTGCGTTTGGATTAACATTGTTTAGTATCCTCAGCGTGTTTGCCGGATGTTCGCCGTCAGGCGAACTGCTGAATGAATGTTACTCTATTAGTCAATACCGAAAAAGTTCGCTGCCGTCATTTCAGTATTACCCAATGAATGTGCGCGCCGATGAAAAAAGCCGGCTTGATGTGTATGTGCAAATGCCTCTCAGAAATATCCGCTTTGAAAAGAAATTAGAAAGTTTTCGCGCTTCATTCACAGTTTCTTTTATTATTAAAAATAATGAAAATGAAATTGTGCAGACAAAAGACATTGACCGGGTAATTGACGCAAAACAATATGAGGAAACGATTTCTCCAAAATCTGATTTTTTTATGCAGTCATTTTTGCTTGTTCCTGCATCATATTCGCTGGAAATAACCGCAATAGATAATTTATCCCGCTTACTCTATAGAGAACGAAAAATAATTGATGCAAAAAATTTCAGCGATTCTTCTTTTAGCGTCAGTTCTATATTATTGCTTGATACAATAATAGCGAAAGACGGCGTTGTTTCTCTTCGTCCTATAATGCCTTCAACAATTGCTCAGATAGAAAATTCGTTTGGATTATTTCAAGAAGTCTATAACATTGCATCCGGCGACACGATAAAAACAACGCTTCAATATCTTTTTCCGAAAAGAAAATTGTCGGAGCAGTCGCAGCCGATGTATTTTATGACTCCGCCGTACCGAATAACCTCATCTTCCTGTATGCGCGAATATGACTCGGTCGGTTATCAATACGATTCCGTTTTAACTGCAAACAGCGGCGGAACATTGCAATTGTTTCAAACGTTTCCGATTTCATTCAGCGGCAGCGCAATAATTCGCAGAAGCGTCGCAAAATTAAATTCTGAGAAAAAAAGCGAAGCCGCGTTTTCATTTCCATTGTTTCGAAGAGAGCCGGCATACCGAAAAGAGCTGTCGCCATCGGAAATTTTATTTGCGCTCCGCTTTATCATGCGTCCGGTTGAATATGATTCGCTTGCACAGTTAAGCGGAATTCAATTGAGAGAAAAAACAACTCAATTTTGGGAAGAACGCGGCGGCAAACAACGCAGAATGGATTTTGAAAAAAGAATTGCGGAAGCAAACGCGCTTTTTACTTCTTGCGTTGAAGGGTGCAAAACACCGATGGGAATTACATATATTATCTGCGGCGCGCCGGATTATGTTGAGTGCCGTAGTTTCAGCGAATTTTGGTTTTACAATGTAGGAGAACGAGTGTATTCTATTGAATTCCGCGCAGACCGCGATATGCATCCGCGCTACTATGAACTTGCTCCCTTTTCTGTTAATGAAAATGTGTGGCGCTATTTTGTCGAACGATGGCGGCGAAAACAGTGAAACCAAAACGTATTTTACTTTCCCGCATGAAATTTATCGGCGATGTTGTGCTTACTACGCCGATAATAAAGTCAATCCGAAATTTTTATCCCGATGCGTATATTGCATTTCTAACGGAAAAAAACAGCGCATCGCTCTTGGAACATAATCCTTATCTTAATGAAATTATTCCGTTCGATTTCAGCAAAGACTCTGCTTTTCATTCCTTAACAATGATGTGGAAATTATTTTCTAAGAGATTTGATATTGCAATAGATTTTTTCAGCAACCCGCGCAGCGCGCTGTTAATTTTTGCTTCCGGCGCAACAGTGCGCGTTGGTTTAAATGTTCGGGGACGAGGAAAATTATTTACTCTTCGCGTTCAACGAGACGACGAAAAGCAAACGGCAATTGAATTTTATCATAAAGTTATTCAAAGCATCGGAATTTATTCCACAGAATCGGAAACAGAAATATTTTTAAGCGAATCAGAAAAACAAAACGCCGCAGAACTTTTGCGCAGCTATGGAATTTATACGGAACGCAAAACCGTCGCGCTTCATCCCGGCGGAACGTGGTCCGCAAAATTATGGCAGAAAGAAAAATTTGCCGCGCTTGCTCAGCGGCTTCGAATTGAAGGGTTCAATGTAATTCTTACCGGAAGCGGAAACGACAAAGAAATTGTAGATTACGTTGTAAATATTTCCGGCGCAATTCCATTTGTAAATTATCCGCTGCGAAAATTGGCGGCAATTCTTTCGCAATGTTCTGCTGCAGTTTCTAATGATTGCGGCGTAATGCACATTGCCGTTGCGGTTAAAACTTCTACGATTGGAATTTTTGGTCCCGGACAAAATCATATTTGGTTCCCGTATTCTTATCCGCACATTGCTCTTCGTAAACATGTTGAATGTAATCCGTGTCATCTCAATGTCTGCAATAAAACGGGCGGCGAGTTTATGCAGTGTATGAATCTTCTTTCTGTTAACGAGGTATATTCTAATCTGCGCGAGCGTTTACATTGATAAATAAACAAAAAGAAAATCTCACCGGAATTCTTCAAAAAACTATTTATTACAATAACGAAAACGGCTATTTTGTCGGTTCAATTTTACACGGCAAAGGGAGCAATGTTGTAGTGGGATATTTGCCAGCTCCGAGAGAAGGCGAAGAATATCATTTTGTCGGAAGCTGGAAAAGCCACACAAAATATGGAAACCAATTTCAATTTGATGATTGGCAGACAAAACTTCCTTCCACAGAAACAGGAATTGAAGAATATCTTGCTTCCGGTTTAATAAAGGGAATTGGTCCTTCGCTTGCCGTGCGCATAGTAAAACATTTCGGCAACTCTACGCTTCATGTGTTAAACAATCATCCTGAACGGCTTCTGGAAGTTGAAGGAATCGGGCAAAAGAAATTTGCCGCAATTCAAGTTGCGCTTACTTCGCTTAAAGAAATGCAGGAAGTGATGGTGTATTTGAAATCGCTGGGAATTTCGACTCATCACGCAATTAAATTGTATAAAACGTACGGAAATCATGTTTCCGCAATTCTACAAAATAATCCGTACCAAGTAATTGACGATGTTGTTGGTTTTGGTTTTAAAACGGCGGACGAAATTGCATCCAAATTAGGCGTTACAAAAGAAAGTGTTTTTCGTCTCACCGCAGGATTGCGTTATGTTCTTGATGATGCGTGCAGAAACGGCGGACATTGTTTTCTTCCGCGCGAAACATTAAGCGACCGTGCTGCGCAATTGCTAATTGTTGATGAAGCAAAAGTTGAACGCGCGTTGGATGTGGCAATTGATCAGCAGTATATTATTTCAGAAAACTCAAGTGTCTTTCCTTTAAAACTGCATTTTGCGGAAACTTCTGCCGCTAAATGTTTGGAAAAACTGCTTCGAAAAAATGTACACCCATTTTCAGAAAAAAAATTGTCGGCTGCGCTTAAAAAAATTGAAGAGCATAGAAATATTGAATTTGCAGAAAAACAGCGCGAGGCAATTCTTGATTCTGTAAAAAATCCGGTTACAATTTTAACAGGCGGACCCGGCACGGGAAAAACATTATGCGTTAACGGAATAATAGAATTGGCGGATATTCTTGATTTCTCCTATATGCTTTGCGCCCCAACGGGAAGAGCCGCAAAACGTCTTTCGGAAGTGAGTCAGCGCGAAGCAAAAACCATACATCGTTTATTGGAATTTGACCCGATGCAGGGAACATTCCGGCGCGACGAAGAAAATCCGTTAGACTGCCGATTGTTGATTGTTGATGAAGTTTCGATGGTTGATATTCAATTATTTGATGCGCTGCTGAGAGCGATCAATCCTGAATCTCAGCTTGTGCTTGTCGGCGATGTTGATCAGCTTCCTTCGGTCGGTTCGGGGCAGGTGCTTCGCGATTTAATTGAATCCAAAAAAATTCCAACCGTGCGATTAAATATTATTTTCCGGCAAACCAGCGGCAGTTCTATTATTACTAATTCTCATCGAATCAATAATGGAGAGTACCCCGAATTGACTGCGGAATTTCAATTGATGGAAGAAAACGATCAGGAAAAAATTCGACAAACGATAGTTCATCTCTGTTCTACAATTCTTCCTCAAAATAATCGGCTTAATCCTTTTACGGATATACAGGTTCTTTCGCCTATGAACAATGGAATTTGCGGCGTAAAAGAATTGAATAAACAATTACAACATGTGCTTAATGGAAATTCAAGAGTGTGCTGGCAGGGAAACGAACGTAAATTTTTAATAGGGGACAAGGTTATGCAAATCCGAAATAATTATGATAAAGATGTGTATAACGGCGATATTGGCAGAGTTTGCGATGTAGATAAGTTGGATGGAAAGCTGATTGTTGATTTCGACGGAAAAATTGTTGATTACAATTTTGATTCGCTGGATGAAATTGTATTGGCGTATGCAACAACCATTCACAAAAGCCAGGGGAATGAATTTAAATCCGTAATTATTCCACTTACGCTTTCTCATTTTATTATGCTTCAGCGGAATTTAATTTATACAGCAGTAAGCCGCGCTAAAGAACGGCTTATTTTTGTCGGTCAGCCCAAAGCGCTGGCAATAGGACTTCGAAATGCAAATGTTCTGGAACGCAATACTATGTTAAAAAAACGGATTCAAGAACTGATTTAGCGGTTCACAATTTCTTATTCTCCTCATAATAGTTTCATAACATTGTATTTGTAGATTTGAAACAAAAAAAGGAGAAAAGTATGATACAAGAATTGTTTTATTTTGCAGTTGCAGTTTTGTTTTTAGGAATTACGTTGTGGGATGCGCGCAAAAACAGAAACTCTGCGTAACGCAGATATTTTATTTTTTAGCGGAATACTTGCGGCGGTTAAATTTCCCTTCCTTCCTCTCGTTCTCAATTTCACACAAGTGTTGCCGACATTGTGAATACTACACTTCAACGGCGTATTACTTATTTCAGTTTTGAAAGTTGATTTTTTTTTCTTTTACTAAATTTGAGAATTAAAACAGCGAAATTATTAAAATTTTCTAATATTTTGTTTAGTATAATTTTTGTATTAAAAATAGCAATAACAGCCATCTAAAAAACTCTTTCCATTAACATTGCGTCCCGGATGGCAAATGAATTTCCAAAAACGAAAAATTACAATAGAACACTAAATACACAGCGCATTTTTTATGCGTAATATTTTATCTCCGAAAATGAGCGTACATTGACTCTAACAGGATATTGAAAAAGGAAAAATCCGCCACGAATTTCACGAAAACAATTTTAGGACATTCTGTTTTTGACTCATAAATCGAGATTTGTATCTTCAATTCGTGTGATTCGTGGCAAACAAAAGAGTATTTTCTGTACCTTGCTAATAAGAAAAAGCAACAGAACAAAATTGTAATAGCACGTATGAAACAAACAAAACAAATAACGCCTATGACAAAATTAATTTTACTACCGTTTTACTTACTGATGCTGTTTATTAACGCCGATTGTAAGAAAGAACCGCCAATTGTTATACTGTACTGGTTCAACAGAAATCGGACTTTTTGAAAAAATAATTTTGTAGAATAGTT
>CAYXEE010000152.1:0-6039 GCA_964463935.1 uncultured Chitinophagaceae bacterium
CCTTAATTTTTTGTGCCGAGTCGAAGCATTTTTTTATTTTGCGTAACTTCAGTCACTTATTAAAAGAAATCCGGCAAAAGAAATGACCCGATGGAGCGGCGAGTTTCCGACATTTCACGGACTCGAATCGCTTCGACGGGATATGAATAGAATGTTCGATGAATTTTTCCGCGGCGATGTTCTTGCCGATGAAACATTTTTCGGACGCGATTGGTCTCCGGCTGTTGATGTTGTAGAGAATAACGATTCTTATATTCTTAAAGCAGAACTTCCGGGAATGAACAAAGATGATGTGAAGATAACATTGGAAAATAACATCCTTACAATTCGCGGAGAAAAGAAAAATGAAATGGAAAAGAAAGAGCAAAATGTTCATCGTGTAGAACGAAGTTATGGAATGTTTGAGCGTTCGTTTACAATTCCCGGTTCAATTAAAGCAAACGAAATTGATGCTCAATACAACAATGGAATTTTGACTCTCACTCTGCCAAAAGCGGAAGAAGCAAAACCAAAATTGATTGATGTAAAAGTGAAATAATATTTTGTTTTGTTATCACAAGAGGACTGTAAAATAATTTTTACAGTCCTCTTTTTTATTTTGTTAGATTCGAAAAAATGTTTGGCACTTTGTGTAAAATTTTTCTCATCCTGCCGTGTTGAAAAAATTTACAAAAATATTTTTTATTCCCATTTCAGCGAATCAAGTTTTTGATTTTTCCCAGAATTAAAAAATTCATTTTTCAAACCTGACGAAACTACACTAAAAAAAGCAATTTTGCTTTGATTGAACAAATAAAACTATGTGTCATTTAGGCATAATTGTTGTGTATTTTACTTATGCTGCAACTCTCCGTTTTCACTCAGAATAGTTTAGTGAAAATATTTTCTTACGAATTTTTCATTCATATATATCAGAGGGGATGCCATGAAACACTTTCTACAATTCCTATCCTTGTTGGTCATTATAGTTTTTTCCGCCTTCGGACAAACTTTTACAAAAGCAACAGTACACGAAATTCAATTTGTAGATCAAGCCTCATTGTTAAAAGCTGATACGCTTCAGAATAATGCTTCGCAATGGCTGCTGCAAGCATCGCGAAAGTCTGTTTCGTATTTAGGGAGTCAGGAAAATTTGGAAATTGTTGCGCAAGTTGTAGTTCCGCCGAAAGTAATGAATTTTACCAGCGGCGGATATACGCTAATTGTGAGAGATACTGCACAACTGCCGAACGATTGGTCAACAGTATTTGTACGCTGTGTGCCAGCGGATACTTCAGCATTTGCCGCGATGGGATTTCTTTCTATTAAAACCGGAGATATTGTAAAGTTGTTCGGCTATGTGGAAGAATTTCCAACATCATCAATGAATAGCTTAACGCAATTTAATTTAGTTACTTCGCAAAATTTTGAAATTCTTGGTTCAAAACAGCTGCCTTTAAAAGTTAATAAACTTGTAACAGATTTTAATACTGGAATAAATCCGGGCGGAATTGTTTCTTATTCTAAAGGAGAACCATTTGAAGCGAGTTATGTAACGCTTAAAAATCTTACCGTTGCTGGTTATGTTAATCCTGTGAATGGAACTATTTTGCTCCAAGATGAAAATGGGAATCAGATTTCAACGTACGATGCGTCTAAGTGGTTTACGTTGAGAACATATAAAGATCCAAATTCTACATATCAGTTGCCGGATATTGGAACAAAATATGAATCGGTGAGCGGAATTATTATTTCTTCCGGCGCTGCCTTGGCTGCTCGCGCGTATATGCTTGCGCCAATGTTTTCCGGCGATATGGTAAAAGCTGCACCGATAATGACAATTCGTGCGGATATGTCTAAATTAATTTTTGGCGGATTTAATCCGCTCACAGATTCAATTGTAGTGAACGGTTCATTTAACGGCTGGGCTTCACAGACAAAAATGAAACCGAATGCAGTTAATCCTTCGGAATATGAATATTCATTTCCAGTAACGCCGGAAATGCTGGGAACAACAATAGAATTTAAATTTAAAGCATTTCCTGAATCAAAATTTTCCAACAATGGCTGGGAAGCGGATCAACCGACAAACTCTAAGAATAGAGAATTTTATTTAAATCCGGCGCTTCAGACATTCGCAACAGAAATTTTAACGCCGCAAATTTCTGTGCTAAATCCAAATCCTACTGTATTCCCGATTACGTTTAGAGTTGATATGTCGTATTTCAAAGCGACTAATCGCTTTTCGGATACAAACAAAGTGTATGTTATTGGCTCGTTTACAAATAATTGGACAAGTCCATTGTTGATGAATCATATCGGTAATAATATTTATTCCATTACAGCAAATATTCCGAGCGGAGGAATTGAATATAAATTTAAGATTGAATCTTCGAACTATCCTGTCGGTTATGAAGGGAATGTTGGTCCCGGCGGCGATTACGGAAACAGAGTGTACACTGTTGTAAAAGAAGATATTCTGCCTGTCGTTATGTTTAACAACGAAACAGGAGAGCCGCTCAATACTGCGCTTACATTTAGAGTTGTAATGTCGGTTCAGGCGGCGAAAGGTTTATTTAATCCGGCAAGGGATAAAGTAATATTGCGCGGAAATTTTGCGCAGTATGTAGGAAAAGTAAATTGGGAAGATAATTTTGAAATGACAAAATTCGGAGCTGACAGCGCGTATTCCATGACGCTTCATTTCCCTGATTCTGCAATCGGCAAAAATTTTGAATATAAATTTGCTTATCTCAATTCAACCGACGGGGGAGTTTCTTGGAAAATAGTGTGGGAAAACGATCCGAACAGAATGGGAATTATTCCATCCGGCGCATTGACGCTGCCGACAGTTTATTTTAATAACGAAACCGGACAAGGAACACCCACTGCGCTTTCATTTAGAGTTGTAATGTCGGTGCAGGCGGCAAAAGGTTTGTTTAATCCTGTAACTGATAAAGTTTACGTGCGTGGAGATTTTGCGCATTTTGTTGGAAAACCGAATTGGTTTGGAAATAATTTTGAATTAACGAAAGCACAGAATGATTCTGCATATTCAATAACTATTCAATTTCCAGATTCTGCCATTGGCAAGAGAGTAGAATACAAATTTTTGTACATCGGGAAACAAGATACAATTTCAAAGCTGGAAAATATACCGAATCGCAACGCAATTATTCCCTCCGGCGCAAATACTCTGCCGACATTTTATTTTAATAATGAAATGACAACGCCGGAACCGAAAACAGTTGCCGTAACATTTCAAGTGAATATGAATGAATATATTCGCACGGGAAGATTTGTTGCATTGCGCGATAATGTTTGGCTGCGCGGAATAAATGATAATTGGAATCCCGGTTTTATGATGAGGGATATGCGCAATACAGGAATTTATACAGTGATGCTTCCTGTGAATGCACATTCAACAATTCAATATAAATTCTGGATCAATACGCCGAATCACGCAAACGGCGGGTGGGAAAAAGATTTTGCAACGCAATCGCGCAATCGTGAAGCAAACATTGGAAGCGGAGATTCTGTACTTCTTCCTGTTGTGCATTTTGATGATGCGTCATCGCAGCCGAATCCGGATGTGTTCAGTCAAAATTCAAATGTTAAAATTGAAGTTGATATGCGTCCGGCGTTTTACTTCCGCGCAGACAGCGGATATTTGCCGCATACTTCCGGCAAAGATTTACGTCACATTCAAAAAGTTTTACTGAACGGACCTGTTGCAAAAATCAGCGGCGAGGATTGGATTCCGTGGGATTCTGTATTGTATAATACTTCATCGCGGCAATTTTTTGATGATGGAACGCGCGGCGATGCAGTTGCAGGCGATTCTGTTTACACATTTACAAGAATGTTTAATGCAGGCGATCCGCGCTCGTATATTGGGAAATTTGGCGTGAATGGATTGGACAATGAAGCTTCATTTGGAAAAAATCATAATTTTAATTTTGCCGATGTTGCTTCTTCAACGGTAAAATTAATTTTCGGCGCGGTAAATTACGAAGGACTTATTACCGATGATTTTGGTCCAAGCCGTGAAAATCCCGGCACGTATGACGATTACATAAGAATTATTGATACGATTGATGCAACGGGAAAGCCGGTTCAACACGCCTCTGTTGTTCGTTCCGGCGGTTATCCAGAAGTGAAGCTAAAAACGTTTGATATAACATTCAACGTAAATATGAATTACTACATTTCACAAAATAAATTTACTCCCGCAAAAGATACAATCTGGGTGCGCGGTTCATTCAGCGAATGGAATCCGATTCCGATGCCGACAAAACACAATGGAATTTATTCTGTAACGCTTCCGTTTCCAGATTTGTCGGCAATTTTCCAATCGTATGATTTTGAATATAAATATTGGTTTAGAAACGAAAGCTATCCCGAAGGAAAATATGAAGAAAATGTCGGACCCGGAACGAATGGAAACAGAGTGTTTACGTACAGAAATAGAGCAGATGTTCTTCCGGTATTTTACTTCAATAATGAAGAGCCGTTAATTGCCGGCGGCTGGCAGATACATTTGCGTATAACCGGAAAGGATGCAACAGGAAAAGATCAGGAAAAAGGATTGAAGTTTGGAGTGCATCCGCTGGCAACTGCGGGATTAGATATAACGCTTGGCGAGGCAGAACTTCCGCCGCCTCCGCCGGCAGGAATTCTTGACGCGCGGTTTACATTTCCGAACAGCGCCATTACTTCTCTTGTAGATTTGCGCGATACAACTAATGAAACAAAAGTTTGGACATTAACATATCAGCCGGCAAGCGCGGTCGCGCCAATTACACTTACGTGGGAAAAAGATAAACTTCCTTCCGGCTCATTCATCTTAAAAGATGCAATTACCGGAACAATTATCAATGTTAATATGAAAGCGCAAAACAGCTTCACGGTAACAAACACTGCGCTTACAACATTAAAAATAGAATATTCTTCTGCATCAGGCATTACTATTGGTTACGCTTCGGGATGGAATATGCTTTCAATTCCGTTTGCGCTTTCGAATATGAATGTCAGCGCAGTGTTTCCGAGCGCAATTTCACAAGCATTCGGATTTAATGATGGTTACCAAACAGTTGCATCATTTGAAAATAAAAAAGGATTTTGGCTGAAATTTACTGCACCTGAATCGTTGACATTTCAAGGCGGAAAATTATCAGGTACAATTGGCGTTCCCGGCGGCTGGACGATGATTGGCGTTTATGAAAAGAATGTTCCTGTAAATTCAATTACATCAACTCCGTTAAATATTATTACGTCGCAATTTTTCGGATTTGATGTTTCAGGATATTTAACAGTAGATACGTTGAAAGCCGGCAAAGGATATTGGGTAAAAACTTCACAAGCCGGAGCGTTAGAATCGAATTTGTATCTTGCAAAGCAAAATTCAAAATCTGCAATTGCCGATGCAGTTTCTAAAATGGGAAGAATTACAATCAGCGATGCTTCGGGCAAGAACAAAGTTCTCTACATTGCAAAGCAAAATGTAAATGAAGAACAATTCCAACTGCCTCCTTCACCGCCAAACGGAATATTTGATATTCGCTATCGTTCGGGCAGTTATGCAAAAAATATTTCTGCCGGTGAAATTGTTGATATTCGCGGAGCAGTATATCCAATTCGCGTAAGAACGGAAGGTGCAGTTGTAATAGTTCAAGATATAATCGGCGGTTCAATAATTTCAAAAGAATTAAAATCCGGCGAAGAAATTACCATACAAAATTCTGCGCTGAATTCTCTTTTCGTAAAAGAAAATATTACGCCAGCAGTATATTCACTTGAACAGAACTATCCGAATCCGTTTAATCCGGCTACAGTAATCAGTTATCAATTACCAGTGAACAGTTATACAACATTAAAAA
The DNA here is from genome assembly GCA_964463935.1 of uncultured Chitinophagaceae bacterium. Classification (GTDB taxonomy): domain Bacteria; phylum Bacteroidota; class Ignavibacteria; order UBA10030; family UBA8401; genus JACFMZ01. Next base: position 5,859 of record CAYXEE010000152.1, read on the forward strand.
TATATGATGCGCTCGGAAGAGAAATAGCGACGTTAGTGAACGAGGAAAAGCCGGCCGGCGTACACCGTGTTGAATTTAACGCAAAGAATCTTTCTTCGAACATTTATTTCTATAAATTAGAAACAGGACAATTTGTGCAGGTAAAAAAGATGACGCTATTAAAATAACGCCAATGGCGCTA
>CAYXEE010000153.1:0-6017 GCA_964463935.1 uncultured Chitinophagaceae bacterium
TCCCAAAGGGATCCCTTCGGGACGGGCATGACGTTTTTCTTGTTTTGCGTAACTTTATTCAATAAAGAAAGGATCTATTATGCCACAGATGCAAATTCGCGGCAATACCCAAATAATTGCCGGCACAATTACAAACACAGAAATATCTGCGTCCGCCGCTATTGCAAGCTCTAAACTTGCCGATGGCGCAAACTTCCTAAAGAAAGATGGAAGCGTTGGAATGACAGCCAGCTTTAATGCAAACTCGCAGAAAATAATTAACCTGCTCGATCCAACTGCTGCGCAAGATGCTGCCACAAAAAATTATGTAGATAATCTTACAACAGGCGTGTCGTGGAAGGCATCTGTCCGCGCCGCAACTACCGCGAACATTACTTTAAGCGGCACTCAAACTGTGGATGGTGTCGCTCTTTCCGCCGGCGACCGCGTGTTAGTGAAAAATCAATCTACTTCAAGTGCTAACGGCATTTACGTTGTTGCCGCAGGCGCGTGGTCTCGTGCAACAGACGCAGACCAAGACGCAGAAGTAAAATCCGGTATGTCTGTTTGGATTAACGAGGGAACGGTAAACGCAGACTCGCAATGGTTACTGACTACTGACGGAGCAATTACAGTAGGTATAACCGCACTTGCGTTTACTCAAGTAAGTGGTCTCGGACAAATATCCGCCGGCGCGGGCTTAACTAAAACCGGTAACACAATTGATGTTGCCGCCGCCGATGGTAGTATTCAAGTCAATGCAGATTCGATTCAAGTAAAATTGGATTCATCCTTTAACGGTTCAAATCTTTTTGTTAGCGGTAGCGGCATTAAAGTTAGCAACAACCCGGTATTTACAACCGTTGTTATTGGGAATACGGGGGATGTTCAAACAATACTTACCAACGACCCCTTAAACGGACTGTTTTCAACACAGCCGCTTATCGCTCAATCTCTTGGACTTGGTACGACCGGAAATTTTATGTTATTACAACCCAGCGGTTCGTATATAGGCAAAACTGTAACTTTTCGTGGAGTTTCTGGAATCGTTCAACTTCAGGAAAACCATGTCTTTGAAGAAATTCCGACCGGAACAATAAATGGAAGCAACACGGCGTTCACGCTCGCCAACGCTCCAATTGCCGGCAGCGTTATTTTATTCTTAAACGGAATCCGCTTGCGAAGCGGCGCCGGTAACGATTACACAATCTCCGGCGCGGCAATCACAATGCTCTACGCTCCCGCAACCGGAGATTCTCTTATTGCAACTTACTTAAAATAACGTAACCGCCCCATTCCCCCTTGTGCGCCAGCACGCGCGCAAGCCCGCCAACTTTAAATTTAAATGGTTGGCGGGCAAGAGAAGGGGCAGGGGGATGTAACCGCCCGCTTCAGCGGACTAACGCTCTCCCCCTTGCAGCGCAGGCATGTGCGCTAGAGAAGGGGGCAGGGGGATGTTAAAAAATTACTATGCCTCGAACTCAAATACGTACAAACAACATAGAAGATGCAGGCGTTTTACGAGACGACTTGAATATAACAACTGCGGGGCAATCCGTTATCCGCAAAATCGTTCAAGGCACAGGCATCAGCATCAGCAGCACAGGCGCAGATTCCGGCACAGGCGATGTTACGGTTAATTTGGGTACAAATATTGGCGGATTAAACCTTACCAATATTGGTACTATCGCGTCAAAACAGATAACTGCAACCGATTCTGTTTCATCGTTATTTATTTGCACAGGAACATTAACCGCATCGGCAATGACTTCGCTTGCCGTCCGCGCTCAAACTTCAAACGATATGGTCGATGGCTTTGGCGCGCACATATCATTTCGCATACAAGATAATGCGAATATCGAAAACGAAATTGCCAACATCTTCGCCGTGCGCAACGGAGCAGACAACACGGGACGCTTATCGTTTTATACAGTGAATGCAGGTTCAAGTGGCTTGCGTGCTTACCTTGACCATAGCTTGTTTAACATCCAAAGCATCGGATTTGGCGTTAACGGCACAACCGTTATAGATTCAAGCCGCAACGTAAATGCAAATACTCTTATCATTGGCGGCAGCACATTAACAGCAACAATCCTCTCGCGGCTAATTAACGTTACATCCGATGTTCAAACGCAATTAAACGGCAAAGCAAATACCACACACAACCACGATGGCGCGTACTGCCGTTACAGAGGTGAATCTGCAACGCCCCCCTCTTCGCCATACGGCGGGGATATTTACACATATCAAGATATAATTTACATTTACAACGCCGAAAGCAACGCGTGGGTACCAATAAACACATAAGGAAAAAATTATGCCTCAAACTAAAATCACAACTCTGGCGGGAAAGAAAGAACTTTCACCCGTAGCTCTCCAAAAAATTGCAATCGATTTAGAGGAGCAAAACAAACTGCTTACAATTCAGCGGGACGAATTACAAAAAAAACTCAATCATGCGGTAAACAACAAACCGCTTGAGCAAAGAGTGCAAGAAAAAATACTCGAACTAAGAGACGATGCCGGATATTATCAACGCCGGCTTGAAGAAGCAAATCTTGCGCTAACAAAATATCTCAATCAGCTTGGCTTGCAAAATCTTACAATTACGATTGAGGATAAAAAGTTATAGCCGCACCCGCCAGAGGCGGGGCAGAGTTTACTTCGTTTTGCGGCGGAAAGGAAAAACAAAATGTATTCTTTACAACAACGCATCAAATACAATCTCACGCGTCACATCACAGGCATTCTGCTTGTATTAGTATCGCTTCTGGCATTCTCAATTCTCGGCAACATTATTCTCTTACAAGACAGCGCCAACATTGTTCTGCTCGGCACACTGCGGGTCGGCTTATACACAACAACAATGCTCATAGTAACAAAATTTGTATTCAACAAACTTAACATCCAAGAAAGGATAAAAGACAATGCAATTGCTCTTGCTATCTTTGCTGGTCTGCTTTGGCTCTCCTACTCAAACGTATTCTAACCCCCCCGCTTTATTATCAAATGGCTGGCGGGCTAACCCGGTAAACGCGGGATTTATTCCCGCGTTGGTAAAATGGAAATTATATCTCTCTCAACAAGTCATAGCAATTTTCGGAGACACCGCGAGACTGCACTATCGCATCAAACAGGTCAACGCAGAAAGTAATTGGAATCCGCGTGCAACTTCCGATTTTAAGAATTGGAAGAAACAAAAACTTGACACCGTTACTGCAATCCGCAACAATATGGGAGCGGCTGGCTTAACGCAATTCATTTTTGCAACTGCTGCGCGCTACGGAGCGCAAACAATTTTGCCAAACGCGGCGGCGGAAAAAGAATTTCGGACAGATATTTACAATCCCTTTTGGTCGCTCAGGGCAATGTGCTTGTATCTAAAAAACATTCAACTACTTTTAATTTCTCGAAGCAATCCAAAAGTTCGCACACAATTATTATCAAACAAAAAATTTATAGAGCAGTGCGTTACTGCAAGCTATAACTGCGGCGAAGGTCGTTTACAATTACTGTTAAAACAATATTCCGAGTGGAACGATATTAAATATCGTCTCCCGCTTGAAACCCAAAATTACACAGATAAAATTACAAAGGACTAAATGAAATTACTTACTGCCATTCCCGCCAGCTTTCACCCGCCTCAGGCGACCACAATAGTATGCCCGCCGCTGCGGGTATGGTTGGCGGTTTTTTTTACAGTTTTCTTTATTACCGGTTGTTGTTCTACAAAGCAAACTGTAACCACAATCGAGCGCGACATTCCAATCGCCATCGCCGTACCTATTATCCAAGATGTAATTCCTGCAGAAATCAAGGATTCAATAATTACTGCAGTAAAAATTGTAAACGCAGATACTGTTGCAAAAATTACGATTAGCTTCCCGGTATCCGATACATCAAAAAAAGAATATCTTCAAAAACTTTTACATCAATTACACTCGCTGTCGCCGCAGCCAAATGTCCAATTATTTGTAAAACCGGATAGCGTAAAATCATCCGTCAAAATCAAAGAAACAACCATAGAGAGCCAAAAAGATATTACTCTCCTTCGTTACATCGAAATAACCGCTGTCGGCTTTGCCGCATCAATACTCGTAATCCTTATTCTCATACTGCTCATCAAACGTTAACCAATGCAAACACCAATAAAATATTGGGGAGGCAAGCTGCTGCTTGCCTCTCGCATTATCGCATTATTTCCGCAGCATAAATGCTACATTGAACCATTCTTTGGCGGCGGCGCGGTATTTTTTGAAAAACAAAAAGCAAAAATCGAAATAATCAATGATGTCAACGATAACATCGTTAATTTCTACAAAGTTATTAACTGAAGTTACGCAAAACAAGAAAAACGTCATGCCCGAATGCCCGCCTGAACGACCAGCCCGACACTCGGTTCTGACGGGCGGAGTCGGGCAGGCTTTAGTCGGGCATCCGTACATTGAAATCAGTTCAAATTCATAGATTCCCGCCTTCGCGGGAATGACGGGATTCAGGTTTTGAGTCCTTAAACATCATTTTGCGTAACTTCTGTTATTAAGCGTAATTTTGAACAACTAAAAGACGAAGTTGATGTAACTCTTTACTCTGAATTTCAGTGGAAGGAAGCGCGAGAAATTTGGAAGAACGGATTTGATAAAGAAAAAGTTTTACGAGCGTGGGCTGTATTTGTATTATCACATCAAAGTTTCAGCGGCAATCTCGGTCAAAGTTGGGCGTTCAGCGATGCTCAAGATCGAGGATCTCGCTTCAAAAATGTGAAGGATTACTTTGATACCAAGTTTGTTGACCGCTTGGATCGTGTGCAGATTTTCTGCCGGGATGCTCTGAGCGTGATTGCAAATACCGATAGCGATTCATCATTCTTTTTTATTGATCCACCGTATTATAATGCTGATATGGGACATTATGATGGCTACACTGAAGAGCAGTTTATCGAACTGTTAGAATTGCTATCGAAAGTGAAGGGAAAGTTCTTGTTAACCACATATCCGAGCGACATCTTGAAGGAATACACCGAAAAGTTTGGATGGAATACTATTGAAAATAAAATGTTTCTTTCGGCAAGTAACACACCCGGCAAAATGAAAACGGAAGTCTTTACGCTCAACTATAAGCCGCCTGTTGAACAACAGGAATTATTTTAGTTTGGTTTTGTAAACATATTTTCTCAAATAGTGCGAAAAACCATTTCTCAAATAGCGCGATTACATACGATACTGCTCAAGTAACAGGTACAAAACAAATAATTCTTAACGTATGGGATACGAGAAATAGAAAAGGTGCAGACACTTTGTACATACCGGGATTTGATCATTTCCATGCGGCTGTAACTCCTGATATAATAAGTACAGGCGAAGGGTCGCAAATAGTTGTTTATGCACATGACATTAATCATGGTGATTTTCCTTTGCCATCTGAGACGCCGATTTATTTTTCGATAGATAACGCTGGCGTATTATTAGGTAATTTAACTTACAAAAATAGTCGAGCAGGTTTTATTGGCGATGTTCCTTTTGCTGATGCCAAAAATGGAAAAGTGTATTACGAAGCATCAGGAATTTCTCCGCAGCAACAGACAACGATTTTAATTGGTATTACTGGAGCTGATAAACAAGCGCATACGAGTTTGGTAGTGAAACAATTGATATTTGAATATTGTCAAAATTCAAAAGACTGGAAAGATGAACCTTATGATTCTTATAAAAAATTAAGCAAAAGTGGCGATATAGTTCAACCGGTGCAACAAATAACAATTGGTCAAGTTGGTTGTGCATTAACTTGCATGGCGATGGTTCTTAAAACTATGGGATTTGATTATGATCCTCTAACATTAAATTACAAAATGAAGGCAGATGGCAGTTTTACTTGGAAAATTGATAAAAAAACAAAAGATACTATATGGACTGGAGGAGTTGATTGGACAGCAGTAAACGAATATGCAATTGATAAAATCAAAGAGGAAGTAATTCCAATTGGAGATCAATCTAATTGGGATAACAAAACTCCTCTAAGTTTAGAGGGTTTGAATTCAC
>CAYXEE010000154.1:0-6000 GCA_964463935.1 uncultured Chitinophagaceae bacterium
AGAATTATTTGGGATAGCGGGAACGCATATCGGAAGTAATTCGTGGGTAGTTGCTCCGAAAAAATCTGCAAGCGGTCATGCAATTCTTGCTAACGATCCGCATTTAAGTTACAGCGCGCCGGGGAAATGGTATGAAATTCACATTAAAGGAGGAGAATTTGATGTTGCCGGAATGTCGCTTCCCGGTACGCCGTTAATAATTCTCGGCAATAATAAAGTTGTTGCGTGGGGAATGACGAACGTTATGGCGGATGATGCTGATTTTTATATTGAAAAAATTGATTCTCTGAATCCGAATCAATACCGGTACAAAAACGAATGGAAAAATTTTTTGGTTGAGAACGATACAATTGTAGTAAAAGATTCTGCAAGCGCGCCATTGGAAATATTACGAACAATTCACGGTCCGGTAATCAATTCAGTGTATTCGCTGCAAAATTTAAAACAAGGACTTGCCGTTGCAATGAAATGGACAGGTTTTGAAATGAGCGATGAATTATATGGAATTTACAAGGTGAATGTATCAAGCAATTGGAAGAGTTTTCTTGATGGGGTAAAAGAATTTACAGTACCGGGGCAAAATTTTATTTATGCAGATGTGAACGGCAATATTGGTTTCAAGCCGGGCGTCCGCCTTCCAATACGAGATGTTCAAAATCCAACACTGCCGTTTGCAGGCTGGACTGGCGAGCATGAATGGAAAGGATTTGTTCCGTTCGACCAGCTTCCGCAATTGTACAATCCTGCGGAAGGTTTTATTGCAACGGCTAACAATAAGACAACAAATGATTTTCCGTATCACATCTCAAATTTGTGGGAGCCGCCGTCGCGTATTCAACGAATAAAAGAGGTTTTAAATTCTAAAGAAAAATTTTCTGTCGGCGATTTTAAAAATTTGCAAAACGATAATTTTTCTTATTTTGCAAAAGAAATTACGCCGTATATTCTTGCAGCATACGATTCAGAAAAAATTGAAGAACCGCGGTTAAAAACAGTTCTTAATTATTTCCGGAATTGGAATTTTATTCTTGCCAAAGAAGACGTTCCAACAACAATTTTTGAAATTTTCTTTCAGAAATTGATACATAATACTTTGCATGATGAAATGGGAGATGAGTTGCTTCATCAATATGTTGCGCTTGCAAATATTCCGTACCGCGTTCTTCCCGCGCTTCTTGCAAAACCTAATTCGGAATGGTTTGACGATGCCGCTACGCCGCAGATTGAAACTAAGAATGAAATTATTCGCAAAAGCATAAACGATGCGTTGAATGAGCTTGCGCGGAAATTGGGTTCAGATTTGAAACAATGGAGCTGGGGAAAAATTCACACAGTAACATTTAAACATTTGTTCGGCGATGTTGCGCCGCTGGGAATAATTATGAATGCGGGACCGTTTCCAATCGGCGGTTCGGGAACAACGCCAAATAATGGGGAATATCGTTTCAATTCGCCCTATAATGTTGTGCTTGGTCCTTCTATGCGCAAAATAATAGATTTTGAAAATGTGAACAATGCGCTTTCGGTAATTCCTATGGGAGAATCCGGACAGCCGCTGCACGCGCACTACAAAGATCAAACGCAGCTTTGGCTGCACGGCGAGTATCATACAATGCCGCTGAATGAAGAAATTATTTTTCAACAGGCAAAATATATTTTAACATTAACTCCAAAACAATAAATAAAACGTATGACTTCAGAAAAAAGAAAATACGGCAGAACAAAAATTGTCTGCACAATTGGACCGGCATCTTCATCGGTTGAAACATTAGTGCAAATGATAAAAACGGGAATGGATGTAGCTCGTTTGAATTTTTCACACGGAACACAAGATCAACATTTGGAAATTATTACCGCCGTACGCAAAGCATCGGAAATTACCGGCGAGCCGATTTCGATTTTGCTTGATCTGCAAGGTCCAAAAATTCGCACCGGAAAATTGAAAGAGCCGATGGAATTAAAATCCGGCGACCGTTTTACCATTACTATTGACGAAATGCTCGGCGAAAATTTCAAAGTTTCAACAACGTATCAACATTTGCCAAGCGATGTGAAACCGGGCGATACAATTTTGATGGACGACGGCTTGCTTCAGTTTAAAGTAATTTCTTCAACAGCCAAAGAGGTTATTGCCGAAGTTGTGTACGGCGGAATTTTAAAAAGCAACAAAGGAATCAATCTTCCCGGTGTTGCGGTCAGCGCGCCATCGTTAACAGAAAAGGATAAAGAAGATCTTTTATTCGGCATAGCAAACGAAATTGATTACGTTGCGCTTTCATTTGTGCGAACGGCAAATGATATTCGTTATTTGCGTGAATTTATTGTTCAGCATATTGACGAGCGGAAATTTTTGCCGATAATTGCAAAAATTGAAAAAGATGAAGCGGTAAAAAATATTGATGGAATTATGAACGAAGCAGACGGTATAATGGTCGCGCGCGGAGACCTTGGCGTTGAATGTGCGGCAGAAGAAGTTCCCATTATGCAAAAAATGATTGCGAGAAAAGCAAACGAAGCTGGAAAGCCGGTAATTATTGCAACGCAAATGCTCGATTCCATGATTGAACATCCGCGTCCGACTCGAGCCGAAGCAAATGATGTTGCTAACGCCGTGCTGGACGGCGCAGATGCTGTGATGCTCAGCGGAGAAACATCAGTCGGAAAATATCCGGTTGAAACGGTGCGCACGATGGACAATATAATCCGCAGAACAGAACAAGAAGTAACGGACAAGTTGCATCTTGAAGATGCGATTAGCGAGAATGAAGATTCAATGTTTCGCGCGCTCGGACGTTCCGCGTGCGTGCTTGCGCGGCAAATTAACGCGGCGGCGATTATTTCATTTACGAGAAGCGGAAAAGCGGTGAAAACAATTTCACGGTACAGACCGCAAGCGCAAATAATCGGCATTGCAGATCGCGAGAGAATTCAACGACGAATGAATTTAATTTGGGGAGTCCGTTCGTTGTTAATTCAACAATCAGATATTACTGAAACAGATGCTGCGATTGAATTTGTAAACAAAAAATTAGTTGAATTAGGATATTTGAAAAAAGGAGATTACGTTGTAATTACGGCGGGCGTGCCGCTTATGTCAAAAAATTCAACGAATATGATTAAGGTAGAAAAAATTTAACCCGTTTTTTGCAGCAATAAAACAATAGTCTGTAATGAAGCAGACTATTGTTGTTTTACAGTCCAGCGTCTGAAATATAATCGTTAATATCATACCGAATATTTTCGCTTTTTGTTTCTGCTTCTTCAATTTTTTTCATCAGCAAATACGGAATCGCAACAACTCCTGCTATAATTGCAGTCCACTTTACAACTTTCAATAACTGTTTCATAAAAATTTACCGGGATTAAGGTTGAACATTATTTTTTTCTCTGACAATAAAATACAAAAATTTTGATAAGAATGTGAGCTAAATCAACTTTTTTAGAAAAAATTTGAACCGATGTAATAAAAATAAGATATTGCTTCAGTTGTTCAAAAATGATACATTTTATGAGTTTCCGCAGGGAGGGCAGCCGTGCTTTCTGCGGATTTTAAATTTTATTATGATTCTTTCACAATCGCAGGGGAGAATGTATGAATAAACTTTTACGGCTTTTTCTGCTTTTTACCGCTCTCACAAACTCATTGTTATTCTGCCAATCACAACAATCATTCAAGCGCCCAGTGCAGGTTCTACAGTCAATTCCTCTAGCGTTATTTTTACGTGGGAAGGTTCTAAGGATGTGGCGCGGTTTGAAGTTTCTGCAAATAATTCTGCGTGGTACTCAACAACGCTTAAAACATATACATACGAATACGCCGATGAAGGAACTCATACTGTAACTATTCGAGCAATTCATCAGAACGGCACGGTTGAAAAATCTCCGCCGACCAGAACATTTACCGTTGATGCGGTAACGGCAAATAATTCCGTGCTGTTTTATCCGCGAAAAAATTTAACGGCGGCAGTAAATACAACATCGCAATATCAAATTCGATGCGAAAATTTTAATCTTGTAGCTGGAATGCAATTAGCTTTGCAATACGATCCGGCGCAAGTGGAAATTTCCGGTGCGAGCGCGAGCGGTTCTGCATTTCAAAAAAACGGTTTGAGCGGCGATGTGCTGGAAGTGAATCAATCCGCTACAAATAAAAAAGTGTATGCAATTTCTGCATTGCCAAACTCAAAAAATATTCCGTTCGGAGTCAGCGGGTCTGACCTGCTTATGACGCTTTCTATAAAACCAAAAGTAAAAGGACAAATACCGATTTCGATAATTAGCGCGGAGACGTTTTTTAAGGATTCGGCAAATGTAAATTTGGGAAAAGGTGAATTGGTAAATGGGTTGATTGAGATACAGTGAAAAAAGGATGAAGGTTGAACTGCAAAGGATGAACTGCAAAGGATGAATTATGAAGGATGAAGGAGGAATTATGAAGGATGAAGAAAGCGTAAAACGAAAAATGTAAAAGCGGAGGATGGGAAAAAGAATGAAGGATAAAGGTTGAACGATAAAGGATGAAGGATGAGGGATGAAGAAAAGCGTAAAGCGAAATTGTAAAAGCGGGAGATGGGAAAAACAATGATGAATTTGAAAGATGAGAGAAGTAAAAACGGGAGATGGTAGATGTGAGATGGAAAAAGACAATTATGAATTAAAAAGCGGTAAGATGGAAATTGTAAAAGCGAGAGATGGAAAATATAATGATGAATTAGTAATGATTAATGATGTGAAGAAATATACGATTACAAGATTGCATGATTACACGATTAAAGATTACTGCATTGTAAAATTAAAAAATTGTAAAAAAGAATTTAGATATTTTGTGAAAGCAAAAAAGATGAAATTTCGGTAAGTATGGTTTCAATTGTCGGTGCGGTTGAGGGTACTACCGTTCCATCCGGTAAATGTTTATGATGAGGAAATGTAGAAAGTTCTTTATAATGCGGGGCGTTGTCGTAACGAAAAATGAGTGAAGCATTTTTATAATAATGGAATGAATATGAAAAGCGCGTCGGTGGAATTGATTCCGTTGATACAAACTCACGATACGATAATTCTGAACCATCAATGCAAGTCAGTTTTATCACAATATAGCCGATTGAGGATGTGCGGATTTCTTCTTCAATCTCCATCATTGTACTAAAAGGGAACTGTTGTAGATGATTTCGAATTCCATTAAAATATTCACGAACGGGCAAGGACAATATCCTTTAGCGATGAAAGTTTGTTTTTTAATGCAATTAATATTTTATATTCGCCAGCCCATTCTATGGCGGTATCGGAGTCGCCGGCGTTTCCCTGCTGGTACAATGCAAAAAACTGTTCGGTTGATTGTCCCTGCAATTGTTCAAAATATTGCAGCCGTTTACTGGTTTTATCGAGAGCAGCTTGAAGTATTTGCTGTTCGCGGGTTATTGCTTCGCTTAACAAATGGCGCACGGTTTCTTGCTCAGCGCTGTTTGCATTTTGTATCTGAATTTGTGTCATAGAATTGTTCCTTTTGCTTATTGAAAAATACATTTTCTATTAAGAAAAATCAAATTGCATAGAAAAGGATGAATTATGAAGGATGAAAAAAAACGTAAGATGAAAGATTGAAAAAAAATGATCAATTAGTAACGAGTAATGGTGTGAAGAACTATTAGCGGGTGTTGAAAAACTCTTTTGTTAGCCGCGAAGCATACGAATTGAAGATAGAGATATCGATTTATGAGTCAAAAACAGAATGTCCTAAAATTGTTTTCGTGAATTCGCGGCGGATTTTTCCTTTTTCAACAGCCTGTTAGTTCAGTGTGTATTTGGAATTGTTGAAGATTAAAATGGAGATGTAAATATCGCAAAACCATTACCAAAACTCGGATCGAAGTTTACGAGGTATATGTTGCCAAATTCAATAATCATTATTGCTGCTTCAGATACAATAAAGTTGTTAGGATAAGATATGTACTGGTTCAACAGAAATCGGACTTTTTGTAAAAATAATTTTGTAGAATAGTT
>CAYXEE010000155.1:0-1175 GCA_964463935.1 uncultured Chitinophagaceae bacterium
ACGGCACAAGTTGGACAGCGGTTATTAGTGGCTTGACAAATAAGAATGTCGCGTCCCTTGCCGTCTCGCCCGCCGTAAGCGGGTCCGGCACGAATCTCTTTGCCGGGACTGAAGGCGGCGGCGTCTGGAGGCGGCCTTTGTCGGAAATGATTACGTCTGTGAAAACGCTCTCAACGGAATTACCGATGCACTTTAAACTTGAACAGAATTATCCGAATCCGTTCAATCCTACAACAACAATTACATATACCCTCTCCCCTAACCCCTCTCCCTTAGGGAGAGGGGAAGGGGCGAGGGTAACGCTTAAAATTTATGATGCGTTAGGTAGAGAAGTTGCAACGCTGGTGAACGAAGAAAAAGAGCTGGGAAGGTACGAAGTGCAATGGAATGCGGAGAGTTTTGCAAGCGGATTATATTTTTATCGCTTGCAAGCGGAAAATTATTCGAGCGTTAAGAAAATGACACTTCTTAAATAGTGCCATTTGGCACTATTGTAAATAGCGCCGTAGGCGCGAAATGTTTGTAATTATGCTTAAGAATAAAAGTTTCAGCTCCGTAGGAGCGAAATGTTTGTGCGTGTAAAAGGAAAAATCCGCCGCGAATTACACGAAAATAATTTTAGGAGATTCTGTTCGTATGATTCGCGGCTAACAAAAAAGTTTTTCAATATACTGTTATGATTCTGTTTTATTGTATTCTAAAACGGAAAAAAAATATCGAAATTTCTGAATTTTGTAATATTTTTTATTTGTGAAATTTTTAACGCCATAAAATTACATACTTAATAATTTACATTTTTTACTAACAAGGGGGAAATATGAAACCACGCGCAATGTTTATGTTACTGCTTTGTTCGGTTGCAGCAAAGTTCCGTGCCGGACTAATTGTTGTTTTCCTGATTGCATCGATGGTCCAGCATAAGGCATTAGCACAATGGATTCAGACAAATGGTCCGGGAGGAGGCGGAATTTCTTCGATTGCTTCCAACGCAACATATATATTTGCGGCAACGGGGGCGTTCGGCGGTGGTTACGGATCCGGCGTATTCCGTTCATCAGATAATGGAGTTTCGTGGCAAGTATTGGCTACTCCGGTTTTTATAAACAAAAGAGAATACAAGAATATTACATCGTTGGCGGTCAGCGGTGGTAATGTTGCGGCATCGGCGGGGGACA
>CAYXEE010000155.1:1185-5990 GCA_964463935.1 uncultured Chitinophagaceae bacterium
GAACGGTTTTTATTTCTTCAGACAACTGCGATACGTGGACATCAACATCCCGTTCAAACGTTGTTACTCTTGCAACGGATGGAACAAGATTTTTTGCGGGAACAAGCAATAATGGTATTTACGGTTTGGATTTCGGGACAACTGTATGGGCGCCGCTTAATACCGGTTTAACGAGTAATAATATCACCTCAATTCTGGTGAATGGTTCAACGCTGTATGCAACGGCACGGAACGTTCCATTATTTCGTTCTACCAATTCGGGAACAAACTGGACAAAGATTGCTATGCCTGTATCTGTATTTAATGCATTTTCTGTTGCTCTGATCAATAGTAAATTATACGTCGGCGCGCAAAACGGAGTGTTTGTCTCCGCCGACACAGGCACTACGTGGACAGGACCTATTTCAGGATTCTCTTACAGTGTAAATGCTCTTGCAACGGCGGGAAGCAAAATATTTGCCGGAAGCTACGACGGCTTATACTCCATGCCTGTATCGGGCGGGACTTGGACGCTCGTTTCCAGCAAGTACAGCGTAACCTCCTTCCTTCCCGCGCCGTCGGTCTTTTTAATGGCTACAGCAAGCTCTTATAATAAAGTCGGCGGAATATTTGCCTCAACAGATAACGGAACGACCTGGATAGAACGGAACACCGGTCTTGCCGCAACAACTGTACAAGGATTGGCAATGAATGGTAATACGCTGCTTGCGATAACAAATTCCCATGGTTTATTCTCTTCAACGGATAAGGGAAATACCTGGACGCTCCTTACTCCCGATGCCAGCTCGTATGATGCAACATTACAAACAATATTGGTTACCGGCGGAAAAATTTTTGCGTGTTCAAAGACCGGATATCTTTCATCCACGGATAATGGTACAACATGGGCGCCATCAACTCCCGGTTTTATTCCGCAAGCATTTTTTGCATACGGATCAAAATTATTTGCAGGCGAAGGGGCGGGAATCCGTATTTCAACGAATAACGGTACCACGTGGAATCCATCGAACAGCGGATTGACTGGTTATCTCAGCACGAACTGTTTTGGCGCTAAGTGGGGAAAATTATTTGCGGGTTTGTATTCTGAAGGAGTTTTCGTATCAACCGACAGCGGCGCGACATGGACTGCAGCAAATACCGGTTTAGCCAATCGCAGAGTACGATCGTTCGCATTTTTAAGCGAGAAGATGTACGCGGCCACGGATAACGGCGGAATATTTGTTTCCACCAATGAAGGAAACACATGGACAGAAACGAACACGGGACTCAGCAGTAAGAATGTCTGGTCGTTGGAAACTTCTGGTTCTGCATTGTTTGCGGGAACAAACGTAGGAGTTGAAATGTCTGTTGACAGCGGTAAAACATGGAAAAAAACCAGTCCGTGGCCCGTCATTTCAAACGCGCTGTTAGCAACCGGAACCGAACTATATGCCGGAACTTTAGCAAACGGCGTGTGGAGAAGTTCCTTATCGTCGCTAATAACAGCAGTGGAAACGCATAACGAAATGTTGCCGGAAAAATTCTCGCTTTCTCAGAATTATCCGAATCCGTTCAATCCTACAACAACAATTTCCTATACCCTCTCCCCTAACCCCTCTCCCTTAGGGTTAGGGGCGAGGGTAACGCTTAAAATTTATGATGCGCTCGGAAGAGAAGTTGAAACGCTGGTAAATGAAATGAAAGAGCCGGGAAATTATTCGGTTCAATGGAATGCTGCAAAATTTGCTTCTGGAATTTATTTTGTGCGCTTGCAAAGCGGCGATAAAGCGCAGTTGATGAAAATGGTTGTAACGAAATAGCGCCGAGCGGCGATATTATAAATAACTTTTTACTAAAGGAGAAATATTATGAAACAGAAAATAGTTTTTGCAGTTGCAATAGCAGTATATAGCTTTGTTGCTGCCGGTTGCGCAACAATCTTTAAAGGAAACAAAAGCGAAGTTTATTTTATATATGCTCCAAAAGATTTATTGGTGTATAAAGGCGATACGCGTTTACAGCTTAGCCAAATGGAAAATAAAGAAGAGTATTCATTTGGCGATTCTTATCGCGATGAAATGAGCAGCACAAAAACTACGTACTATTCACCAGGAATTATTCTTTCTCCAGTTACGGAAAACCACACTATAACATTAAAAAGCGGCGGCAAAACTGCTACTGTAAAATTAGTTCCCCAGATGCGTATGCACTGGCTGTGGCTCAACCTTTTTGTCGGCGGATTTATTGTTGATCTTATTACAGGACATTGGAATGATCTCGGTCCCGAAGGAAGTCCACGAGTGGTTGATGTGTCAAAATACTTAAAATAATTTTTTTGCCGTTGTACTGGGGAGGTAAAACGGTAATGCGTGCGATTGCGAGCGTTGTAAAAAACGCTCCGTTCGCGCGCAATGCGTACTTCCTGCGCAACGTTAAATGCAAGTTTAAAAAACGACACGACGGACAAACAAGAAAGCTGCCAAAAATTCGGTTAACTCTTCTTGACGGATATGACTGAATACAAAATATAAAAGTGAAAACCAGCGACCACTTAAAAAAACGGGGCGACACCGAAAAGCCATACGAGTGGGAATAAAAATTAAACAAATAAAAAAATGAAGAGTACATTAACAATCATACTTGTGTGTTTCATGACGCTTACATCAGGCGCACAAAATGCCGACCTGCTGAAAGGTAAATGGCAATTCAAAGATATTGCTGATAAGCAAAATATGGATTCGCTTACGCTAAATTATGCTAAGGAAACAATGAGCAAGACAGAATTTGAATTTGCTGCTGATGGTAAATATTTTTTTGGACAAACGGAGATGGGAACTTGGAGCCTCAATAAAGAGGAAAATAAAGTAACGGTGGTAGTGCCTGATAAAATTATTCGCGGAAAGACTTATCCAGGGAAAACCATAGAAATGCCGATTAGAAGTGTTACAGATAAAGAGCTGGTAATCGGTACAGGTCAAATAACATTGGTAATGCAAAAAGCGCCTCCTCGTCCGCCTGCGCCATCTATAGAAAAATCCGGCTTAACTGTCGAGTTCAACATCAAAAGTAAAGGGCTTTCGTTTATGACGTATCCGGGCTGGTCAAACTTGACCTGGAATGAAACCAGAGAGAGATTGGATAGAAAAGATTCAAAAATTGTACCTTCCGTGATCTATAAGGAGGCTCCGTCTGGTTGGTTAAAGGACGAGTATTTTTTTGATCCACTATATGTCCGAATGGATACTTCACAGAATTCTTCCCTCTTACAAATTAAGAACAACCTTGTAGAAAGGTTTCGTATTCCAAAAAACAAGTTGCTGGAAGAATCCATCACTATGCCTAATGGAAAAAAGGGAATGGTATTATTTCATATTACATACAATCAAATACTGTTGAAAAATAGTTTTAGTTGTTTGCTGGTCTATGAGTCAGAAAAGGAATTAGGAACAGTAATCGTAAATACCATTGCTATAGATGCTGGCGTACCTGACTTACCGTTTGAAAAGTGGAAACCGTGGATGGATTACTTCAAAAATGTTTTACTCGCTATCCGACCAAATGCAGTTATCGCTTTTAGCGGGACAAAAACTGAAGCAAACATCATAAAAACTGAACAGGGAAGCGCTGAAATAAATCCTTTTGATGTTGTGAAAATTGTAAGAAAAGGAACTGCAAATGACCTATTAAAATATTGTGAAAAGTTTGGAATACATTTTACAACTTCTGAAAAAAATGGAAACATTGAATATAACGCAAAAGACCCATTTGTATTTGGCGTGAAGTTTTTTATGGATGCAAAAAATGAAGGACTTGTAGTTGATTATATATTTTACGATAACGAACAAAAGAGGAAATATATGAATTTGTTGAAAAGCGAAGGTTTTACTGGAAAGAAGCTTTCTACCGCAACAGCTTTACTAACAAATGAAGGTGTTGACATTTGGTTTATTCCAGGAACTCAGAAATGGCTGAATAGTAGATTGTTAGGCGCGCATTGTTCTATTGTTATACAAAATATTCATCAAACCAAAGAAAGGAATTTCATATGAAACACACAGTAGTTGTATTGTTTGCAGGCATTTTCTTCGTTTTAGCCGGTTGTGCTTCGTTGTTGGTGTCGGTTAATGATCAAGATGAGAGAACCAAGGAAATTAAGATAGCAGCCGGGAAAGAAATAAATGTTCTTCTTCCCACAGTAAAAGAGGGACTGAAAAAGGAAATAGCCAGCGCTGGATATACGAATGATTCATTTAAGGAATCAATAAGAAAAGAGTTGATGAAAGCGCTAACGGCGCGGGGTGTAAAACCAATTTCCACTGATATAGAGACATCAAATTCTATAAAACTAAACGTTACTCGTTTGGATAGAGGGATTGGTTTTTTTCGATGGATTCCATTGTTTGGTCTTGGAGATTCCTTTTTAACTGTTAATGTTACGTTATCAACGTCGGAAGGGAAAAGAGAAATTGTAGCGGAAAAGAATGGGCAAATAGGTGGTATGTCTCAAATGGGCGACCAAACAAAGGACAACATAGAGTATGTAGTAACAGCGATTGCTTCCAAACTTACAAAATAATGAGCGAACTGGTTATATGCGCACCTAACCATATTAAACCCAGATTTGTCATTAGAAAATGAGTGGATTTTAGCATTTTATTACTTTGCAATCTGTTACAGAGAAATATCTTAATCAAAATGTGTAAGTTTTAGTGTGACAAATTTTTTAATAATTGCATTTTTTTATACGAATAACTTATTATATTCAAATAAGTTAACTGAAGTTACGCAAGAAGTTAAAACATAAGCAAAATAAGGGGTATATTAGT
>CAYXEE010000156.1:0-5974 GCA_964463935.1 uncultured Chitinophagaceae bacterium
AACACGCCTGTCCGCCGCACAACAACGTGCTTTGGAAGGCGGGCGGGAATGACGGATGTTTTTTCCAATCTGCGTAACATCAGTTACTAAGTCGTTCTGAACGCAGTCCGCCTCACCCGCCTTAGGCGGGCAGGCGGACGCAGTGAATGGCGAAGCCATCCCTTTGGGAGAATCCAGTCTAATAATGGACATTTCGCTTCGCCCGCTTCAAGCGGGCTTCGCTCAATGTGACACAGTCGGAGTTTTGACACAGTCTCCAAGTTGCGAGGAAATTTATTTTTAGATGAAGTTGTTACAGTAAGCCATCAGATAGCTCTGCAAGTGGCTTAGAAGTTTAAGCTACCCGATGGCTTTTATGTTGTTGTGAAATGCGATAAGTTTATCGTTTTTTACCGGAAACGGGAGTCAGCAGGCGGTTAATAATTTCGATGAATTTTTTTGTGCCGATAATCTGCTCAATGTTATCAATAATTGTTCCGCCGTCGTACATCGAAGTTCCGATTCTCGGTCGGCTTCGCTGAAATTCTGTATGAAACATTGTCTGCAATTTTTCAGAATCTTGTTTAATTACATGTTGAAACTGCGCCGCATCGTGCGGGGCTAACGATTCTACCGGATGCTTCGGCGAAAGTTTTACAAGCCAGCCGCTTTCATACGGATCGTCATTCACTCGGATTGCATTGTTCTTCAATAATGGATTCACTTCAATAATTTCTCCCGTAATCGGCGCGCGGACTGCGAGTGTTTCCGTTCCGCGTACGAGCCAAGCGCAGGGCGCATTTTGCTGAACATGAGTCGGCGGCTGCGGCGTTGCAATACTGCGAATCGGAGTTACAACGTTTGCAAGAAAATGATCAATGCCGATAACGCATTGCTTATCATCTACCGGCAGCAGCCACGTATGATTTGCAAAATAAAATCTTCGTTCCGGGAGATGCGTTGAAGAAATATTTTGAAAATTCGTATCGAGTGAACGGCGGATAATTGCATCAATGCTTTCCGATGATTCTACTTGCTGTGCGGCAATCCTCTTTTTTGTTTCGCATTGTGGTTCGGTTACGGTATGTTTTCCGCCGCTCTGACTTCGAATAACAGAATCAAACGGACATTGTTCACATTCGTAATTTCTGTCGCACAGTTTAAAGTTCACCAATCCTGCATCCATCCATACGCAGTAATGCTCTCCGTCTGGAATTATGTTATGCGATGTCGGCGACATATGTTCCTCTCTTTTCCTTATGGTACTTTAGAAACCGATGTAATATCGTTTATCCAAACGCGGTCAATATCCATTTTGTTCGACTTTTCTTCATGATGTTCTTCGTTGAACACCGGGAAATATTTTGCTATGTAATAGAATGCAACAAATCCCAGCGTAACAATTCCGATTGTTGTTGTGAATTCGAGGAATGAAGGAATATATTGTGAACCGGACCATCCCTCCATACCTGTTACGGTAATGTTCATTCTGTTCATAATAAATCCGAGCACAACCATTACGGCGCTGACAAATAATCCGGTTTGATTTTGGCGCACGCGTCTTTGTGCAAGCAAAATTATCGGAACCAATAATCCAATCGTAACTTCGCCCCAAAACAAGTATGTTTCCATACGCGGAACAAGAAGAAGATTTAGAACGTTGCGGTCCCGGAGATCAATAAATTTTGATGCTGCAACAATTGTCAGAATAACAACGCATACGCGGCCCATTTCGCTCAGCAAAGGCATTTCTAAACCGCGATTGAATGTGCGCGAACTGAGAAAGGATTCAAAAATTACCATTGCGCATCCGACGGAAATTGCAGAAGCATAAAAAAAGTGCGGAAGATACGGCGTGTACCACAGCGCGTATAATTTATTCGGAACAATAAGATACAACGTACCGAGCGAGGATTGATGCAGCGTTGAAAGCAATACGCCGAGAATAATTGTAGGAATGCTGATGCGTTTTAAAAATTTAATTGTTTTTGTGAGATGGAATTTTTCCAAAATTACCGGCGCAAATTCCAATGCCAGCACTGCAGAATACAACATTACGCACCAAGCAACTTCAAACATAACAGAACGCGGATTCCACATAATAATTGCGTGCCATATTGCCCACGGTCTGCCAAGATCAAACATTAGCGCAAACGTAACTAAAAGATATCCGAGAAATGCCGTTAAAATTGTTGGGCGAATAATCGGTTCAAATTTTTTAATGTTAAAGATATAGACAATTGAGGCAAGCGTAAAACCGCCTGCGGCAAGACCGACTCCGCATAACACATCGAAGCCAATCCAAATTCCCCATGGAAATTGATCGCTTAAATTGGTAGCAGCGCCGAGTCCCATTGTAAAACGAACAACAGTTGCAACGGCTCCGAGTAAAAGAAGCAATACCGCTGTGGCTTTCCAAAATGTCCAATGAAATAAAAACTGTTTCATACTTTTCACCTGTAATTTCTAATTTAACGAACCGTTGTTATGTTGACGAATTTTTTCTTGTAATTCTGCCTGACGTACTTCTTCGCGGCGGTTTGTAATCCAATAAATTCCGTACAACGCTGCGCCGCCGATTGTAACGATATTGGGAATTTTTGAAAGAACATCCCATGTTAGCTGCGGCAGAGGAGTTTCCTGCAGATTTGTTTTGAAACCGAGCTGTTCAAACGGAACGGGAGAAATATACAGAATAGAAGTTCCGCCGATTTCTTTCTGTCCGTAAATCTTTTCAACATATTTTCCGGGTTCTGCTTTCATCCGTTCAATTGCTTCGGCAATCAATTCATCTCTATCGCCGAATTTTGTCGCGCCGGTCGGACACACTTCTGAACACGCCGTCTGTTGACCGTTCTTAACGCGTTCGCTGCAAAAAACACATTTGCGAACGCGAGGATTGTTGCTTGTCCATTCATACCGCGGAACCTGAAACGGACATGCCTGCATACAGTAGCGGCAGCCGATACATTTGTTTTCAGCGTATAATACCGGACCTTCGGCATTTTTTTCAAATGCGCCGACCGGGCAAACAGAAACGCACGTTGGGTCTTCGCAATGCTGGCACATACGGCGGACGAAAATTCCGTCATATTCTTCCAGCGATGTGTACGAAGTTGCAGTAAGAATTTTTTCTTCATTTGTCGGAAGTCCGTTTTCTTCTTTGCACGCCGCCTGACAAACGCCGCATCCGACGCAGAGAGTAATATCAATTAAAAGAGCTTTTTTCGTAACCATGATTTTCTCCGCGCGCTTACTGTTCGTTCAAAAATTGCTGTTCAAATTCTTTTACTTGTTGTTCATTCAACGGCGTTAAAATTCCGGGCATCGGTTCGCCGCCGTCTTGCAATACAACTAATGCCGGATTTTGCTGCGGAACTGCCGCTGCAAGAAAATCGCGCAGTCGAGCCATCTCGCGTTTAATCCAATTTTTTGTTTCATCGGCAAGAAGAAAATTGCGAACATCGCGCGGGCGTTTCGGTTGAATGGCGTATGCCCAGCCCTCGCTGAACAACGCAACATCGTGCGCAATGTGTTTGTTGTTCATTGCAAGATTGTTGGTAACAATTGTTCCGTCAATCGGCGAGCGAACAATTACTTCTTTTCCATTCTCTTCTATGCGAAGAATCGGTTCGAAGCGTTCAATTTCTTGACCTTCTTTTTTTAATAAGGTCAATACCGGTTTTTCAAACATACGAATCAAGAAATCATCAACGCCAAGTTGAACTTTTCCAGATGGGAAAAGATTCATCCACGTATGATTTTTTACAAAGAAAATTCCTTCCGGAAAACGAAGCGATGGAATGCGCGCTGCTTTCGGCTGTACTGATTCTGCTTTTTTCTTCATGCGTTGAATGAAATAATCAATACTCAGAAAGAGGACGATTGTTGCGATTAATAATAAGACTGTCATTGTAGTTCTCCTTTCGGTTGCTGTATATGTGGTTATGTTTCTTACAATTTCAATGACAAGCGGCGTGCCACAAAACCGAGAAAAAAATTATCAAATTCAATCCAAATTTCGCACTGTTCAATCGTTCAACGGAGTGCGTGTTGAATAATATTACATTGCATTGTATTGTAGAATTGAATTTTGTTGAATTTATGAAGTATTAAGCGTATTTGATTTGTTGAATTTTACAATAGCCGCTGTTGAAGATGTTTACAAAAATATTTTTTTACCACCAAGGCACAAAGACACAGTGAAAAATTTTTATAGGAAACTCTTTTCTCATTCCTAAATTCCATTTGAATCGGCGAATTGTAGGGACGGTATACTTGTTCGCTGCGAATTTGCGCTTTTTGCATCCACCTTATTTTTGGCGGATTGGCGAATCACCGCCCCTAACGCACGGACAAGAGTTCGTGCCTACATTTAATTAAAGATTGAGAACGAGAAGAAAAAATTTCAGAATTGTTTGCATCAACGAAATTTATAGATTATAGATTTGCAATTTTACCCGATTGTAGAAAGCAATTTTCTTCGTATATTCAAACATAATTATGTTTTTATACAATCTGAGTCAAAAATTTTTATGGCAATTTCATCAAAAAAGAAAATAATACTTGTCGGCGACCGCGTTCTTATTGAGCCGGATAAAGATCAGGAAAAAACTGCGCACGGTTTGTATCTGCCTCCCGGCGTAAAAGAAAAAGATAAAGTGCAGGCGGGTTATATTATTAAAGTCGGTCCCGGTTTTCCCGTTGTAAATCCCAATTTTATTGATCAGGAACCGTGGTCCACAACGCCGAAAGATCCGGTAAAATATATTCCGCTTCAGGCAGAAGAAGGGGATTATGCGTTGTTCCTGCGCGATGCGGCAATTGAAATAGAATACGAAGGAAAACAATATCTTATTGTTCAGCAGGCAAATCTGCTTATGATTATTCGCCCCGATACGCTTTCACAATTAGGGCTTTCCGAATGAGCGGCGATCTTTTTTTATTCAGCGAAGAAAATCTGCACAAGCAGTTAGAAAGTGCGCCGTTCACGCAAGGATTTTACACCGTAAAATTTTACGTAAGCGATGGATTGATTTCGCGCCATAAGACCGAAACAATTTCCGATTTTTATTTGTACCCGAGCGGCGGAACTCTGCGCGATGAAAATTTTAATATCGTGTTTTACGATTCGCAGTTTGATACGTACCGCGGATTTTTACCGCCGCATTTAAAGAAGAAATAATTTGTAGGCACGGACGGAAGTCCGTGTGTCTTTTTTTTCCACAACAGACAGACTGTGTGAAAAGTCGAGCCGGTCATGTTGAGCGCAGCGAAACATCCATTATTGTAATGGATTCTTCACTTCCTGCCCGCCGCTTCGCTTTGGCAGGCAGGCGTTCAGAATGACTTGACTCAAATGATAGTTTTCACACAATTTGAGAGTTGTGGAACAAAAGAATGATTTGTTTTCTTAGCGTTTTTGCGCGAAGTGTTTTCAATTTAATATTCAATCAATGGATTCTTCATCCCGATAAAAAGCATCGGGATTTAGAATGACTACTTTTTTCTTAGCGTCTGCCAGCGGCATCACTTTGTGATTTGCGCGAGATGCTTTTAATTTCAAAATAATATTACATGACTCCACTCAATACCGAACAAATTCTCGAAAGCATCAGCGGCGGATTTTTTGCGCTCGATGCAGATTTTAATATTCTTTATTGGAACAACGCCGCCGAAGAAGGGACGCGGCTGAAAAAAGAAGACGTGCTTGGAAAAAATATTTTTTCCGTTTTCACTAATCTCGAACATTCCGAAGTCGGCGAAAAATACCGGCTTGCAATGGAAAAGAAAATTTTTCAAACGGCAATCAATCATTACAAAGATGCGCGGTTTGAAAAATGGTTCGATTTTAGAATTTATCCGAATGAAAACGGACTTTCCGTTTTTCTGAATGATATTACCGAAACAAAAATCCAAGAACGTCAGCAGGAAACGCGGCTTTCAATTTCGCATAGCATTAATACCGCAAGCCAGCTTGAAGATTTATGTCTGG
>CAYXEE010000157.1:0-5958 GCA_964463935.1 uncultured Chitinophagaceae bacterium
CTTGCATACATTATTGTACAAATTTCTGCCGGAGTTACAGCTGCAATTGTAGCAGGATTTCTTAAAGGAAATCCAACGCTTTCGCCAATAATTCCCGATGTAACAAAAGCATTGTTGAACGAATTTCTTTTTACATTTGCGTTAGCGTATGTTGTTTTAAATGTAGCAACATCCAAAAAAACTGCGGGCAACAGCTATTATGGACTCGCAATCGGATTTACGGTTGTCGTTGGCGCGTTTGCCGGCGGAGCAATTTCCGGAGGCGCATATAATCCTGCGGTTGCAACCGGAATTACAATGATGGGAATTTCTTCCGTTTCAAATATCTGGATTTATCTAGTTGGAAATTTTGCAGGCGGAGCGGCGGCGGCTCTTGCGTACAAAGCGGCAAATCCCGACGAATAAAAAATATATTTGCAATTTTCCTAAACGCTGTGCATACTACGCATGGCGTTTTTATTTTTAAATGAAAAAATTATGGCACGATTCAAACTGTATATTGAATACGAAGGAACTCGTTACAGCGGCTGGCAGATGCAAAAAAACAGCAAAACAGTTCAGGGAAAAATTCTTGAAGCCGCAGAAAATATTTTTCAAACAAGAAATATTGAATTGTACGGTTCCGGCAGAACCGATGCGGGAGTTCATGCGCTTTGTCAGGCGGCGCATTTGGATGTTGAAACAATGCTTGCGCCGGAAATAATCCGTATGAAATTGAACGACGAACTTCCCGCAGACATAAACATTATTGAAGTGGAAAAAGCGCATCCAAAATTTCACGCGCGGCATGATACTGTTTCACGTTCATATCTGTATCAAATTTCACGCAGACGAACTTCGTTCGGCAAGCCGTTTGTATGGTGGATTAAAGATGAATTGAATTTCAAAAAAATGGAATCTGCTGCAAAAATTTTTATAGGCATGCACGATTTTGCTTCGTTTGCCGATAAAGACAAAGAGGAAAAATCCACCAAAGTTTTAATTAACGATATTCAGCTAAAAGAAGAAGGAGCGCTTATTCTTATCCGTATTATCGGTTCGCATTTTTTGTGGAAAATGGCGCGGCGAATGGTGGGAGTTGTAGTTGAAGTCGGCAGAGGAACAATGTCCGAAAACGATATTTCACTATTTTTAGAAAAATATTCACAAACTCCGGCAAAATATACCGCGCCTCCATCGGGACTGTTTTTAGAATCAATCAGCTACAAAAAAAATCTTGCAAACAGTAAATGTACATCAACAATATTTATACCCCAGAAAAAATATTATGTCAACAACGAAATTCAACCGTAACAAAACCAGCTTACGATTACGCATTCTTATTTGTTTATTTTTTTCATATCAAGCGCATGCGCAGATTTCTGTTTTTCCGTATAAAGAAAATTTTGACGCAGACACAACGCTTCCCAGCGGGTGGACAACATCAAAAAATAAAAGCGCGCTTGGCGATTTCGGAAGTTCTACTACAACGCCGCGCTCCACTCCTCGATGTGCAAACGCTTCGGATGCGCGCGTTAATCAATGGCTGCTCTCGCCGCAATTTTCCTTTTCGGGAAAAATTGTTGATTCAATTGGATTTTATGAACGTAGAACTTCTACTTTTACAGCAGCGCTTTTGTTAGAAGCGTCTATCAATAATGATTCTTTATTTTCAATTAAAATCAGCGACTCGCTTTTTCTCACAACGCAAAACAACGGATCTTATCAACGAAGAATTTTTGCGCTTCCTGAAACATTAAACAACAAACCAAATGTTCGTTTCAGATGGCGCGTAATAGGCATACCAAGCGGAGGTTCAAGCGGGACTCTCCGTTTTGACGACATTTCCATTTCTGTAAAAAAAGCAATTGATCTCGCTCTTTCTTCGTTTACCGTTTCTCCATTACCGATTAAAAAAGGAGAAACGCTTACGGCGCTTCTTGGAATAAAAAATCGCGCGCTGGCAGGAAATTTTTCCGGTAAAATTCAATTGTACGATTCGTTGCATCTGGCGGTGGAAAAAGATTTCTCGCAATTTTTATCTGTCAATGAAACACTTGCCGTTTCGATGAATTATAGTATTCCAAAATCGGGAAGACATCCGCTGACAGTAAAAATTGTCGTTGCCGGCGACGAAGACACAACAAATAATTTGCTTTCGCTTGTTGTAAATGCCGGCGTTCAGCCGCGAACAGTTTTAATAAATGAATTTATGTACGCGCCGCAGACCGGAATGAGCGAATGGATAGAGTTTGTGAACAACAGTGCAGACACAATTTCGCTTTCGGGATGGAGAATTTCTGATGCAGGAACAACAAAGTCTATAATTTCACCGACAAATAAAATTGTTTTGCCGTACTCTTATTTTGTTGTTGCGTATGATACAAATAAAATTAAAGATTTTTATCCGTCAACTTTTTCTCTGTTTCAATCGCCATTTTCTGCGCTTAACAACACAACGCCGGATGCGGTTGTCATTTATGATAACACCGGCGCAACAATAGACAGCGTAATGTATTCTCCTTCTTGGGGCGGCGCCAATGGAAAATCGTTAGAGCGGATTGATACTGCAATTGCAACAGTATTGCAATCTAATTGGGCGACCTCAAAAAATCCCAACGGCGCAACGCCGGGATTTATCAACTCCGTAACAAAAAAAGAATACGATCTTTCTGTCGAGAGAATTTTTATCTCACCGAACTTTCCTGTTGCACAAAATTCAATTTTAATTTCAGCCGTAATAAAAAATATTGGGAAGAAATCTTCCGGTAATACTATCGCAAGTTTTTATCTTGATGCAAATAAAGATTCCGTTCTAGATGTAAGCGAGTTTATCGCGCAAAAAAATATTTCTGCGCTTTCTGCGGGCGATTCGGCAATTGTAGAAACAAATATCTCTCCGCTTGCACAAGGAACGCATTGGCTTTTTATTTCAATTTCTACCGCGCAGGATGATGAGTTAACAAATAACATTTTGCGTTCTATTTTTTCTGTCGGAGTTTTGCCGCAGTCCGTTGTAATTACGGAAGTAATGTACGCGCCGCTGGGCGATATGCCGGAATTTGTCGAGTGTTTTAACCGAAGCGTAAATGCGATTGATATCAGCGGCTGGAAAATTTCCGATGCGGGAACAACAAAAGCTCCGCTGAGCGCACAGCAATTGATAATTCCTCCCAATACCCATTTTGTTGTAACAACGGATACGCTGGAAATAAAAAATTATTTTTTATTTTCTGTTCCTATTTTTCAAGCAAAATTTTCTGCGCTCAATAATTCAACGCCCGATGCGGTTGTGCTGTACGATGAACGCGGCGCTGTTATTGATTCGCTTTATTACAAACAAAGCTGGGGCGGATTAAACGGAAATTCTCTTCAGCGATTTGATATTTTTGGAAACTCGAGCGATTCTGCAAATTGGCGTTCGGTAAATCCATCGCCGGGAATTGAAAATGCCGTTGCGCGAAAAAATTTTGATGTGGAAATAAAACGCATTTCATCATTTGCAATTTCTCATGGAAATAAGATTGCTGTAACAATTTTCAATTCAGGAAGAAATTCCGCCGCCGCGTTGACTGCAAAAATTTTTCATAATGGAAATAACGACAGCATCGCGCAGCAATCCGAATTACTTTATTCCGAAAACATTACGGCTCTGGCGCCGCTTGATTCGCTAACAATTGCATACGATTGGGTTTCTTCTTTGCAAGGAAAGCAAAACATTATTTCAACAGTTGAATTTTTGCAAGACGAACGGCTTTCCAACAACACAAAAAATTTCACTCTGACAAAAAGTTTTGCTCTGCAAACGCTCGTTATAAACGAAATAATGTTCGATCCGTTAACCGGTTTTGCTGAGTTTGTAGAATTATACAATCGAAGCAATGATTCTGTTGATGTTGCGGAGTGGAAATTGATGGATCAGCCGAGTTCAACCGGCAGCCGAATGCGCGCTGCGCTTTCAAAAAGTTCGCACAAACTTCCGCCGAAAAATTTTATTATTGTCGCTTCGGATTCGACAATCTTTTCGCAGTTTCCAAATTTACAAAATCAATTTGTTGTTATCGCACCATCGCTGAGTTTAAATAATTCCGGCGAAGATATTGTGCTTGTAGATTTAACAGAAATGCAAATTGACAGCGTTCGCTATCAGCCCTCGTGGCATTTAAAAAATATTACTGCAAAAGGTCGTTCGCTTGAGCGCATCAATCCATCGGTTTCTTCAAACGATGCAAGAAATTGGAGTTCATCCGTCTCTTCTGCGCTTGCAACGCCCGCACTGCAGAACGCTGTTTTTTCATCGGCGCAAAATATTTCATCGTCTCTTTTTCTTTCGCCGAATCCATTTTCACCGGACGGCGACGGCGTTGAAGATTTTCTCACAATCAATTATTCTCTCCCTTCGCAAAGCGCAATGATTCGCGTACGAATTTATGACGTAAACGGAAAATTGATTCGCCGGCTTGCAAACAACGAACCGTCTTCTGCCAATGGAACCATAATCTGGAACGGGCTTGATGACTATGGAAACCGCGCGCGGATTGGAATGTATATTATTCTTTTGGACGCGCTGGATAATTTCGGCGGAACAGTTCGCTCGATGAAAGATGTTGCGGTTGTTGCAAGAAAATTGTAATAAAAGCCGCGAACAGAGTACACTTGTCCGTCTCTGGCAGAACCCTCCAATGACAGCTTGTATTTTTTCCGTTTAATCCTATATTAAGAACTGAAGTTACGCAGATTGAAAAAACAACCGTCATTCCCGCCCGCCTTCTCCGCTCCGAAGTCCCAAAGGGATCCCTTCGGGACCTTCGGGACGGGCATGACGAACTTACTTCATTAGGCTGTTTCTTGTTTTGGGTAACTTCAGTTAAGAATACAGACAACACACGGAAAATAGTTAATGACGACACGCGATTCTTTTGCGCAAGAATTTGAACTGATAAAAAATTTTCACCGCTGCGGCGCAGATGGAATTGATGTTGCCGCCGAGTTGACGGAACTTGTTGATAGAACGCTGACTGATGTATTTGAAATTTTTTCACCGGAGTTTCGTTCTTCGTGCGCCGTTGTTGCGCTCGGCGGCTACGGAAGATACGAAATGTCTCCGCACAGCGATGTTGATGTTATGCTGTTGTTTGAAAATGAACAGATAAAAAAACTTCACAGCGATTCTGCGCAGAAATTTCTTCACTCACTTTGGAACCTCGGCTTCGATGTCGGGCACAGCGTCCGCACAATAAAAGACTGCGTAAATCTTTATCAAACGGATGTTGACGTGTGGGCTTCCGTTTTGGAAAGTCGTTGCGTCTGCGGAAGCGTTCCGCTTCTTCAGCAGTATGCCGGACAGATGATAAAAACAATCGGCAGTAAGCAGGATTTGCAGTTCATTGCTTCCGTTATTGCCGGCGTTGACGAACGGCATAAAAAATACGAGCACGCTGTAAAACTTCTTGAGCCGAATCTTAAAAATAGTTCCGGCGGTCTGCGCGATCTTCATTCGTTAGTTTGGATTTTCCGCGCATCAGACGTAAAATTTTTTGACGAACCGGTTTTTCAAACAAAACAATCCGGCATGCTGCAATTGTTTGAAACATTAGCGCGCGAAGGAATTATTCCTAAAGAAGAACATGCCGAACTTTTCCGCGCGTTTAATTTTTTACTTCGAATCCGTCACGAAATGCATTTCACCGCCGGCTCGCTGCAGGATAATTTAGAGTTTGCAAAACAGTTGCAGATTGCGCGCAATCTCGTCACCAAGCCTCGCCTTGTGTTCATGGACGAACCGACAGGCGGCCTTGACGTCTCGGTGCAGGCGCGTCTTCTGGATCTGTTGCGTGCGCTGGTGCAGGAGCTGCGGCTCTAGGGCATGGTCCCCGAGGCACCGCTCGAGCGGACGGAGCACGGGCTCGTCCCGAACGGAGACGGCTGGTACGTGCTCAACGCGCGCGAGGCGCGCTGGTTCGAGCGCAAGGGGCGTGG
>CAYXEE010000158.1:0-5939 GCA_964463935.1 uncultured Chitinophagaceae bacterium
AATGACGGGATTCAGGTTTTGAGTCCTTAAACATCATCTTGCGTAACTTCTGTTAGTAATTGAAATTGACGGCAGAAGCCACGAAGGGAAAGAACAATATGATGCGGATCGTGATATTGAATTACAAAAATTAGGTTTAACGGTTTTGCATTTTTTAGATATTGATGTAAAGAAAAATATTCGTAATGTTTAATTAGAAACTGAAGTTACGCAAAATAAAAAAATGCTTCGACTCGGCACAAAAAATTAAGGTCATCCTGAGCAAATCCTTTGTTTTTTGAAGGATGCGCCGAAGGATGACCTTACAAACTTAAGCGTGCCTCGCTCAGCATGACCATCTGCGTAACTTCAGTTAGAAATAGAAAATTGGATTGAAAAATCCTCCATTTCGATTGAAATATCCCCCGACTCTCCTAACGGAGAGTCACCCCCTTTACAAGGGGGATTTTAGCTCCCCCTTAATAAGGGGGAAGCGGCGAAGCCGCAGGGGGATTTAATTCCCCATTGAAAAGGGGGACAAAGGGGGATTAACAAAAGGAAAAAACACCATGCACAAACAGATTACAACACTTACAACAATATTTATTTTCGCGCTCTCTGCGCTTACTTGTACAAAAACGCCTGTGTTTGATAACCCATTAGATTCGGATGCAACATTAGATTCGCCGAGTGATGTTCAGGTAATCTCATTGACAGAAATTTTTGTTAATTTATCTTGGAAGTTCTCAACAAAATATCCTTCTTTTTACAAACAATACATTGAGCGAAGCAGCGATAATGTAAATTATTTTGCAATTGATAGTGTAGATGCAACCGTAAATACAAAAATTGTAAGTGCAATTTTTTACGGCAACACAAATTATACGTTTCGCATTAGGGCAAGTGTTGGTAATAACAGATATGCAACATCATCACCAGTTGCAAAATTGTATGATTTTCCCGCGCCAACAAATTTGCAAATAACTGCTATGACAACAACGCAAGTAAATTTGCAATGGACAAACACAAATACTTTTGCAACAAGCTTAGATATTGAGCAAAGCACAAACGGTACAACATTTACCGTAGTTAAAAATGTTGCCGCAAATGTTACAACCACAACAATAACTGGCACGTTCGATTCTACAACTACATATTATTTTAGGGCAAAAGCAAAATCGCAATACAATACATCGCCTGCTTCCAACGCTCCAAGTTACAACATAGCAGCAGCAGCAGCAGCAGGTATAACACTTGTTGGCGGTGGAACGTTAAATATTGGAAGTAATACCTATAGCAATGAACAACCAATTCATTCTGTAACAATTTCAGATTTTTACATTAGCACAACCGAAATACGATGGGGAATGTGGGATACCGTACGAGCGTGGGGGTTAAATAATGGCTACTCAGATTTACCTGCAGGAAGAAAAGGATACAACGGCGATGCAACACATCCTGTAACAGAAGTAAATTGGTACGATGTTGTAAAATGGTGTAACGCACGAAGCCAAAAAGAGGGCTTAACACCTGTTTATTATACCAGTTCAAGTTTTACAACTGCCAATATTTATAAAACGGGACAGATTGATTTAGACCAAACAATGGTAAACTATTCTGCCAACGGGTATCGGTTGCCGACCGAAGCAGAATGGGAATATGCCGCTCGGGGTGGAATAAAAACACAAAATTATACATACAGCGGAAGTAATACCATTGATAATGTTGCTTGGTATAGTTCTAATTCCGGTACCAATACACACACCGTTGGAACAAAAACAAAAAACGAACTTGGTTTATACGATATGAGCGGCAATGTGTGGGAATGGGTGGAAGATTGGTACCACACAAGTTATAACGGCGCGCCAAGCGATGGAAAAGCGTGGTACCCCAAAGATTCGAATAATCCATATCGAGTTCTTCGGGGCGGTTCGTTCTACAATGACGTTTACTATTGTCGTGTTGCCTATCGCGTCAACCTCAGTCCGAGCAATCGCTTCTACTCTTTCGGTTTCCGAGTTCTCAGGAAAAAATAACACTTTATACTTTTAATTTTTTACCCTTTAAAGCTTTTTAAAAATGGAAAAAGAAAATATCATATTAAAAATGTTTGAATTGATAAAATACAGCATACCGTTGCTGGAAAAGTTACCACGCACGCAAAAGTTTGTATTAGGAGATAGAATGGAAGTAAAAATGCTTGAAATACAAGAACAATTAATTGCTGCGTACTATACAAAAAACAATAAATCGGCCCTGTTGCACAATGTCAATATATCGTTAGAGCAGTTGCGTTATCTTATACGTTTGGTGCATGAAATGCGCTATATCTCTACGGAAAAATATGGAGTTATATCGGAAAAAGTAAACGAAATAGGGAAAATGTGCGGCGGGTGGATAAAATCATTACAATAGAACAATTATGGAAATGTGATACGCCTTACAGGTGGAGTACATTGAAGGGGGAATTTAAAACATGAAAACATACAATAATTTATACCCTAAAATTTGCACATACGAAAATTTGTATAATGCGTGGTGCAAAACAAGAAAAGGAAAACGTTTTACCGGTGAAGGAAGCCGTTTTGAATTTAATTTAGAACGAGAATTACAACTATTGCAACAGCAATTATCTGAACGAACGTATAAGCCCGGCGAATACAGATCGTTTTATGTGTATGAACCTAAAAAACGAATGATTAGCGCCGCGCCGTTGCGCGATAGAGTTGCGCATCATGCCGTTTGCAATATTATTGAACCGATATTTGAACCGTCATTTATCTGCGATAGTTATGCAAACCGGAAAGGAAAAGGAACGCATAAAGCAATTCTGCGATACCAATATTTTTGCAGAATGAAAAAGTACGTATTAAAATGCGATATAAAAAAATTTTTCCCAAGTATAGACCTTGAGATACTAAAAACATTATATCGAAAAAAAATATCGTGCAAGAATACGCAGTGGCTTCTTGATACAATTATAGATGGAAGTAATACGCAGGAAGAAGTACTAGAATATTTCTCGAACGACGTACTGTTTACTCCGTATGAACGGCGGCGCGGTTTGCCGATAGGCAATTTAACAAGCCAGTTTTTTGCTAATGTGTACCTAAACGAATTAGACCATTTTGTAAAAGAAGAATTACGGCAAAAAGCATATATCCGATATGTAGATGATTTTGTTCTTTTTGGAAAAGATAAAAAAGAATTGAACGGAATTAAAAACAGTATCCAACAATTTCTTGTACAACTGCGACTTACGCTGAATTTACAAAAATCATTTGTTCATCCTCTGCACGAAGGGATACAATATTTAGGATTTCGCGTATTTCCTGTTTTTCGACTGCTTGAAAATAAAAATTGTATCCGATTCAAAAAGAGAATGGAACAAAAGCAAAAAGAATATAGGATGTGCAACATTTCATTAGAACAGGTTCGTTCATCAGTTCATGGATGGATTGGACATGTAAGACACTGCAATAGCTATCGTTTGCGCAGTGTATATTTAAATATGTATTCGTTTCAAACGGGATAAATTCGTAAAATAGAGCCGAGTTCTTCGGGGCGGTTCGTTCAACAATAACGATAACAATTGTCGTGTTGCCAATCGCAACAACAACAATCCGAACAATCGCAACAACAATATCGGTTTCCGAGTTCTCAAGACTTCTTCTTTATGCCGGAAAATATATTTTTACGGAAATATGTTGAGTGCGTAAAGAAGTCCAGAAAATATTCCGGTGTTCGCATTGCGGACCAAATAGAAGGCGATACTTTGTGTGCGGTAAGTAATCCGCCAAAGGCAGATGAACATCGCACACAATTGTGGAAAATATAGTTCATCTTGCAAATCCCCCTTGTCCCGACTTGAGAAACAGTCGTGACGTTCCCCCTTTGCAAGGGGGAATCTTCCGAAGGAGGATTTAATTCCCCCTTATTAAGGGGGGCAAGGGGGATTTTAAAAATTAAAACAATCAAAAAATAATTCTATGAAAAAACTACTTCTACTTCTTGCAGTAACAACACAAATGCTTTTTTCTCAAAATCTAAACCGCCAAATTAAAGTTGAGCTGTTTGAGGAAGACCAAAGCGGCATCATCAATCCCGAAAAAGATAAAGCACTCATCATTGTCCGTTCGCAAATACCGGATTTATCGTTTGATGCGAATCGCAATCTTGATGTAAAACCGCAGAGCGGAAGCGTATGGAATATTTACTGCTCGCCGGGAACGATACGGCTAAAAGTTTCTGCAAGCGGCTACGAGCAGTTAGAGATTCCTCCGAAAAGCGTTATCGGCGGAAGAACGTTCAATCTGCGTCTTGTTGCTTCCGGCTTTGCGCCAAACATTTCGGAAAATTTATTTGAAGTTGTATTTTCATTAAATCAAACGGAAGTGTATGCATCATACGGTTCGTATTCGCCTGTGTTATCCCGCTCGCAAACAATTTCGTACAAACTTCCCAAAGGAGAATATACGTTTACATTTCAAAAAAATGGATTTAAGGAAGTGAAACAAACGGTAAGCGTAGATAAAAATTTGCAACTACCAATCACAATGGAATCCGGCGGAAGGACAACGACAAAATTTTTACTTCCCGGTCTTATTGTAATTGAATCCGATCCATCCGGCGCAGAAGTGTTGGTTGACGGACAAAAAATTGGCGTAACGCCGTATCAGGGAGATTTAACGGCAGGAACGCACCAATTGGAAGTGCGTAAGCCGTTGTATTATCCGAGCGTGAGCAGATTTACATTATCGGAAGGAGAATCGCAGACAATTCCTGTTACATTAAAACCGAGATTCGGCTTTATACAATTTGCCAGCGCACCTTCTGGAGCAAAAATAACATTAGATGGAAAATTGATCGGCATAACGCCGATTGCAAAACAACAGATAGAAAGTTCTACGCATAAAATAAAAATTGAAGCGGAACTGTATCATACCTACGAAGAAGAATTTAAGATTGTTGACGGACAGGAAAAAATTGTGAATGCAGTTTTAAAACCGGCATTTGGCGCATTGGTGGTAAATTCTCTGCCGGAAAGCAGCGCAACAATTTTTATTGATGGAAAACAAGTCGGAACAACTCCGTTTGCAAATAAAAAATTAGCATCAGGAAAATATTTTATAAAAATAACAAAACCATTCTATGCCGATGTTGAAGAGGAAATTATTATTGAAGATGAAAAGACAACAACCAAAACTATGGTAATGCCGCAAAACTTCGGAACGCTTACCATCGCCGCGCCGGAAAGTAAAATATTTATTAACGGAAAACTTTCCGCAAGCAATAATTTTTATGCGCGAATGAATCCCGGAAAATATTCGCTCCGCGCAGAGCGCAGCGAAAAATATATTCCCGCAGAAAAAGATGTGTTCATCAGCGTCGGCGGAAGCGAGTTAGTAAAACTTGAACCCGAACCGCGGCTTGGAAGCGCGAGCATTTTTGTAGAACCGACCGATGCGCGCAATGCAGAATTATTTATTGAAGGTAAATCGTACGGCGCCGCGCCGAAAGTTCTTTCTCTTTTAATCGGCGATTACACTATAACAGCTAAGAAAAGCGGATTTCTTGATCTTTCGCAAAAGATAACAATAAAAGAACGTGAAGCGGCAAAAATAAATATGCAGATGTTTACGTACGAAGGTTCGCTCCAAGCAAAGCGCGATAGCTGGGGAATGTATAAATGGATAAGCGCCGCAGTTGCCGTTAGCGCCGGCGCCGCCGCAATGTATTTTGACAGCAAAGCAAACAGCTACTACGATGAATACCAAAAAGCAATAACAGTTGATATTGCAAACAGCAAACGCGACCGCGTGAACGAAAGTAAATTGTATAATAATATTTCTCTCGGTGCGGCAATTACAGCGGGCGTTTCGTTTCTTGTAACTTGGGTAGTGCAAAGCGGAATAGAATGATGAATACGGGAATTAAGAGTTATGTAGGATCGAAAAAAG
>CAYXEE010000159.1:0-5927 GCA_964463935.1 uncultured Chitinophagaceae bacterium
GCCATTACTAAAAACTTGAACGTGATTCCCTTCCGTTTTTGCAGCGTTTATCAGTGCAGGCAAATACTCT
The DNA here is from genome assembly GCA_964463935.1 of uncultured Chitinophagaceae bacterium. Lineage (GTDB taxonomy): Bacteria > Bacteroidota > Ignavibacteria > UBA10030 > UBA8401 > JACFMZ01. Next base: position 71 of record CAYXEE010000159.1, read on the forward strand.
AAATCTCCATTGATTATAGTTGCATTTGCGCCAACGCGAATAAATTCCGTTACATCAGTTTGCAGTGTAAGTTCTATACCTTTAGTTTGCAAAGTACCAAGATTTAAATATGTATCACCACGAAAATCATCCCGCATCCAATTATTGCCAAGCGTATCCAAGCCGATATTTTTATCCCACAAATATACATATTCAATATAATTTTCAACGCGTGTAGAAAACAATGCAATAGAAAATTGCAAGAATTCTTCAAACGCCATTTTGTAACCAATTTCAAAAGAAGATGATTTTTCGGGCTGCAAACTTTTATTTCCCCGTGTTATCGGCGACGTATAATATTTATCCGGCGCATACAGTTGATACAACGACGGAGCGTAAAACCCGGTTGCAAGAGAAACATACAAAATTCCATTAGGTAAAATTGAATACGAGGGATTTATTTCAATAACGCCATTTCTTCCGAACGCATCGTGCTTGCTTATTCTGCCGCCGACTCCAAGTGAAATATCTTTCAACAATTCATCAATTATTTTTCCGTTAGCGTCAAAATGGAAAAACAAATTTGATGTAGCCGACTGAATATGTAACGAATCCAAATCGGTATTTTTAGCGTATAACCCATAAGAACTCCACGAATATAAAAATGATTTCGCATTCATCGTTTCTTTGTAATTTCCCGCTCCAATAATTGCTCGAAAATATTTTGACGTAAACAACAATTGAAATTCATTGGAAATTGTTGTTCCTGAATAATCATCGGTAAAATATGTGTGGTCGGTAGTTCCAAGCTTATCAACAATTGAAGAATCGTTTACCGCACTCCTCGCCAGCGATGAATAGCCGCCGTAATATTTTATTTGAAAACCATCAAAAAATTGATACGCGGCTCCATACGTAAAGAAATTTCGATGAAATGCAAGAGTATAATTGTCATCATCCACAAATGCCGATTTATCTAAATCTGCCTTCTGATTGTTTCTGCGGAATGAAAAATAAATCTCCCCCTTTTCATTTTGAAATCCAATATTTGCAGTGTAATCTATTTTCTTAAATTTATCGGTATCTCGATTTTTAAAGACCGCCGGATTAGTTACGGTATCAATCGTTGCGTCAATTCCATTAACCGTACTATTTGAAATTCCTGCATTAGTATAAAAACCGCTTTCATCGGAATAATTAAGATTCAATTGTTCAGAACGTGAAAATGTTTTCGGTCCGAACGTTCCCATTATTAAATTTGCATTACCATGAAATCCATTTCTCTCCTTTTTCCGCGAAAGAATATTTATTACTCCGCCAATTGCCGATGAACCAAAAACTGTGCTATGACCGCCGCGGACAATTTCTAAACGATTTGTACTATTGAGCGTTAATTCCGATAAATCGGTTGTGCTTCCTATTGTTGAAGGATCGGCTAATCGTATCCCATCAATCATAATCGCAGTTTGATGGCTTGCAGAACCGCGCAAAAAAATAGATTGATTCATCCCGGGATTTTGACCTGCGCCGACGATAAAAATTCCGGGCTGTTGCGAGAGGAGTTCGCCGACATTGTTATAAATAGTTGTATTCGTGTTTTGAATCGGAAGCACGGAAATACTTCGACCAATTTCTGTTACGTTTTTTTGATATTTAGATGCAGAAATCATTATCTCTTGCAGCTCGTACGTTTTAGTCGAATCGTTGGCAACAATTTCGCCTGCAAACAAACTGAAGCTGACAACAGAGCAAAAAAGAATTATTTTCATTGTATCCCTTTCTTAGATGTAATAGAAAAATAAAAAACCCCAATCTTCAAAAAATAAAGATCGGGGCAAAGAGAAATTACACTCTATTGACTCAATCAATCCTTATTCCTCGAAGGAGATGAGAACTCAATATTGGCAGGTCTCCTGGCTTTCCGCCTAAGGCGAATTACAGTTGCGGGTCAGCTCTCGAATTACACGAGATTCCCATTTTCATTCCGATCTATTTTACAGCGAATCGGAACACCAATATTGTTATTGTAAAGAACAGTAAAACTAATTTACGCTTGTACTAAATTTTTTTGAAAAACATATTTTGCCATTAATTCAAAACTGCCGAATAAAACGCCGGCGTAGAATAAATCTCCTGCAAGAGAATTACGGTAAAAAGGAATTGCGGCAGCATAGCACGAAATCAATCCATCAACAGTCTGCGGATAATAACCGGAAGCCCATACGCCAAAGTTCGTTACCGCAAAAAATATTATTGAACCGGCAAACGTTGTTCCGATAATTGTACCGACGGATTTATGATTTTTCAGCCAGATTCCCATTACTCCAATTGCAAGAAAACTTCCATAAACCCAAATCATTCCACTGTAAAAGCCGAGAAAATAATCGCTGATAAGCAATGCAGAAAGCGGAACAATCAGCGCAAATTTTTTATTAAAATAAACGCCGCCGAACAATGCAATCGCGGCAATTGGAGCAAAATTCATAGGGTGCGGAATAAGCCGAGAAAATGCAGCAAGTAATATCAGCAGAAATGCTATTACATACTGAAAACGTGAATTCATAAATTCTCCTTAAAAATATTTTAAAACGAAATCGCCTCATTGCAAAATGAAATGAGGCGAAATTTGAAAGTGAAACTCAATTTTCTACCGCCTCATTCCACGAAGGCGTATTGAAATTGTATTGGCAGGTCTCCTGGCTTTCCGCCAAAGCGGATTACAGTTGCGGGTCAGCTCTCGAATTTCACGAGATTCCCATTTTCACCCCGATTTTTTTTTGTTCGGGACACCAACACATAAAATGAAAGAACAATTTTCTGCAACAAAATAATCATAGCAGAATGAGAAGTCAAGAAATTTTTCTCAATAAATTTTTGAGCCGCTGTAATTCGCCGGCATTAAAAAACTTCACAGCAAAAAGTCCGATACACCAAACCATAAACAGTAATAATTTTTGAACTACGCTTAAAGAAACATATTGAAAAACGAGAAATGCCGCAATTGTTAATAGAAGCATTTTCCCAATTCTCGCATATTCATATTCAATGTAATAAAATTTCTTTGTTACAATAAACAGCGCGACCGCAACAACTGCATAACCGATAATTGTTGCATACGCCGCTCCCATAATTCCAAAAAGAGGAACAAGCGCGAATGTTAAAATAATTTTTGTTATCGAACCGGAAAGCGAAGTCGGAAGTAAATACATTGTCTTCTTTTCAATTTGAATACCGGCATTTAAATTTGTTCCAATTCCCGAAAAAATATAACTAAGCATAACAAATGGAACAATATTCAATCCTTCCCAATAACGCGGATGGATAAGATATTTTCCAAAAATTTTGTATTGAACTAAATCTGGAATAAAAAACGAAAGAAGTAAAAACAGCGCAAAAGAGCCGGTTAAATAATACGTCATTACGCGGGAAAATAACTGCTTGGCATTAGAATCTTTTGCGTGCGAAAGAAAAAACGGACGCCATGCAAATTCAAACATTCCGTTTATTAACGCCATAAAAATTCCAAGACGAAAATTCGCTTGATAAATTCCATTAGCCGCCGCTCCCATTAAATAAACAAGAATCGGACGGTCAACAATTTGCAGCAAAACGCCCGAGAGTCCGACCGGCATAATCGGCAAACCGAATTTCAGCAATTCTTGCAGCAAATTTTTATGAATTGAAATTTGCAGCTGTTTCAGCGTTGTAGGTAAAAGGATAAAGAATGTTATCGCCGAAGCACAGAGATTGCTGAAAAATATTCCTTCTAATCCCCATCGCAAATATAAAACTGTAATAATATTAAGAATTATTGTTGCAACAATGTTTATTACTTTTGTTGCAGCAAAGAATTTCGCTTTTCGCTGAAGCCGAAGCGATGCAAACGGAATCATAACTATTGCATCGAAAAATAAAATTCCGGCAGTGTAATACAGCAGATTGTGTAACGAAGGTTCTATCTGAAACAATACGGTTAACGGAACAGAAAATATAAGAAGCAGCAATGAAATAAAAAATGATACGATAAAAATTAAAATAAACGGCGTGCTAAAATTATCTTTTTCCGTTCCGATTTCTTTCATTGCAGCAAACCGGAAATATGATGATTCCATTCCGAAGCTGTAAAAAACTATTAACAGCGCTACGGAAGCATAAATGTTCGCTTGAATTCCAAACTCTGCCGGCGATAAAAGATTTGTATAAAGAGGAACGAGTACAAAATTTAACAATCGAGCGACAACTGTACTAATGCCATAAATTGCGGTATCAGTTCCGAGTCGTTTAAGCTGTTCAAACATTTATAGTTGTAAATAAAATTAGGAAATGATTTCGAGAGAAATATCGAATGCTTTAGGAGAATGCGTTAATGCTCCGACAGAAATAAAATCTACGCCGGTTTCCGCAATTGCGCGCACGGTTTGTAAATTAACGCCTCCGGAAGCTTCAACTTCAAATGCTCCATTGATGCGCAGAACCGCAGTTTTCATATTTTCAAGAGAATAATTATCGAGCATTATTCTATCAATATTTCCGAGAGCTAGCAATTCATCAACTTGCTCAAGCGTGGTAGTTTCAACTTCAATTTTTACGTCAATTTTATTTTCAGTAAGGTAAGCGCGGCATTGTTCAACTGCTTCGCGAATTCCTCCCGCTGCCGCAATGTGATTATCTTTTATTAACACCATCTGGTCTAGACCAAAACGATGATTTACGCCGCCGCCGTCGAACACTGCTTTTTTATCAAGAACGCGAAGTCCGGGAACAGTTTTCCGTGTATCCGTAATTTTTGCTTTTGTTCCCGCTATGGCGTGAACATATTTATGCGTAAGCGTTGCGATACCGCTCATTCTCTGAATAAAATTCAGCGCAACTCTTTCACCGATAAGCAGACTTCTCATTGGTCCGTGTAATTGCGCAAGGTCGCATCCGGCTTGCGCCATTTCACCATCTTGAACTTTTGGTTCAATTGTAACTTGTCCATCAACGTATTGATAAATTACTTGCACCAATTCAATGCCGGAAATAATTCCGCTCTCTTTCGCAAGAAAAATTCCTCTGCCAAGCTGATCTTCAGAAATTATAGATTCGCTTGTAATATCGCCGAAACCGATATCTTCAAACAATGCTTGCTCAATCAAACGTCCGATTCGGCTGTCTGTTAAATAATTATTGTGCATCGCTCTGTTCCAGCATTATGGGAATTCCATCTTTCACTTCGTACGTTTTTCCGCATTGAATGCATGTGAGCGTATTTTTTTTATCATCAAAATTTAAATTCCCTTTGCATTTCGGACAGCAAAGAATTTCTAGTAGTTCTTTTTTCATAGTGTTCAACAAAAAAATGGTTGCATAATTTCTAAAAATTTTTTTGGCGGACGCGTTGGTTTCAACGTTTCTTTCTGCAAAAATGTATGAAGCGTGTAGCCCGTAACAAGAATTTCGTTATTGTTATTTCTGGTAATCTCGTATTCAATTCTAATACGAGACGAAGGCATTTCATTGATGAATGCTTTTACATGAAGGAGGTCGTCGTATTTTGCGGGACGTTTGTAATTTGCATGCGCTTCTAAAACTACAATAAAAACGCCTAACTTCTCAATTTCGGAATATGCAAGTCCGGCTGAGCGGAGCATTTCTGCACGAGCATTTTCAAAATATACAAGATAATTTCCATGATACACAAACGTCATCGCGTCTGTTTCGGCATAGCGCACGCGAATATCCGTTGTGTGCGCAAAGCCGTTACTCATTCCACGCGCCCATCTTAGAGAATTTTTCAATTCTTTTTTCGATGAGTTTTTCCGGTTTTAATTTTTGCAGCGCAGTAATTTCTTCAATCAAAGCATCTTTTACTATTGCTGCAGTCTGCAATGGATTC
>CAYXEE010000160.1:0-5890 GCA_964463935.1 uncultured Chitinophagaceae bacterium
CATCCTTCAAAAAACAAAGGATTTGCTCAGGATGACCTTAATTTTTTGTGCCGATTCGAAGCATTTTTTCATTTTGCGTAACTTCGGTAAATAATCTACTTATCGCAGCAGTTAAAAGAAAAAGGGGAGTTCAATGAACTCCCCTTTTTGTAATGCGCGTAATTTTTTTTACAGCAGCGTTTCGTTCCATTCTTTTATTGTTATCTTGCCTACAATTCCTTCAATCACAAACGGATCATCGCGAATAAAATCTTCAGCGCTCAGTTTATCCGTAAACACTCCCATAGAACCTTCCAACGGATTGGCAAACGCGCCAATAGCAAGAATTTTTCCTTTGCTTCGAAAACGATCAACAACTTCTTTGTGCCGCGGATACGCCTCTTTTATCTTTTCCACAGCAGCCGCGGCGGCTAATTCGTAAAAGATAACGGCTTTCATTCATTACTCTTCTATTCTATCTTCCATAAATGATTGTAATTTTTCGCCAAGCCAGCCGCCGAGAAGCGCAAGAACAAATCCGCCGACAAGCGTGCCGAGCAAATATTCAATCGGAAGAATAGTGTGTTCAAATCCGAAATAGATGAGCAGGAAATTAAGAATCATACTGAATCCGCCGGCAGTCGCCGCTTCACGAATGGTAATACCGGGAGAAAAATAACCGGTAACAAATCCTGCAAGAACAAAACTTACTCCGAGCGAAAAGAGAATTCCCTCAACGCCGAATTTTAAGAGCGCAAAAAATCCGAACACAAAAAATGCGTTTAGAATAAAAGCAACAATTGTTCCGGCAAAAATCCATCCCCATTGTAATTTTCCTTTTGCTTGTTCTTCCAATTCCTTTTTTGCTTCTTCCGGCGTTACTTGAATCTGCTCTCCGACCCAGCCGCCGAGAAGTCCGAACAAAAAGCCGATAATCGGCGTTACAAGCATTTCTTCCGTTGACACTGTGAAACGCTCGCTAATATTCTGCAGTACAAGGGTAGTAATAACAGCTGTTAATACGCCGCCGATTGCCGGTTCTTTAATTGAATAACCGCGCGACTTGTAACCGATAATTATTCCCATTACTATAAAACCAAGCAGGGACATAAAAGTTGGAACGGTTCCGGTTGCAAAGGTATAAGACATTGTTGCATACAAACCAACGGAAAAAATTGATCCAACAAATGTTCCGAGAATTATCCATTTCCATTCCAATCCTTTGGAAGCAGCAGCTTCTGACATACATTCTCCTAATAAATAATAAATGGTGAGGTCGAATAAACACTGTGTGAATTTCCTCAATTCTTGTTAGAAAGTCAAGAAATAGAGAAAAAATAAAACACGAAAAAATTTATAGAAATCTTGTAAAAGAAAAAGCCGTTGTATTGTTGCAGTAAAAAATTATTATTTTGGTGAAATAACAATTTCTATATTTTCTTACCGCCGTAATACAATTCATAAATATCATTTCTTCTATCGTTCCAGTTTAGTACGCTTCCGGATTGACGGTGTTTTTTCAGCAGTTCAAAATCCACATCTTCAATAATTACTGTTTCAATATTCGGCGTTGCTTCGGATTGAATTGCATCGCGCGTGAAGGGAATATCCGACGGCGTGAAAATTGCGGACTGCGCATAATGAATATCTAAATTTTCTACGGAAGGAAGATTTCCGACGCTTCCCGCCATTGCAACAAAAAGATGATTTTCTATGCAGCGCGCCTGCGCGCAATAACGTACGCGCAAATATGCGTACCGTTCATCGGTGCAAAAAGGGACAAAAACAATATGCGCTCCTTTATCAACAGCAATACGGCTCAGTTCTGGAAATTCAATATCGTAACAGATTTGTATGGAAATTTTTCCTTTGTCGGTTTCAAACACTTCAAGGAAATTTCCCGGCTTTACGCCCCACCAGCGGCGCTCGTTTGGCGTAATGTGAATTTTGTACTGCTTTTCTAATGTTCCGTTTCGGCGGAACAAATAGGAAATGTTATAGAGATTATCATTTTCAATTGTAAAGTGCGAGCCGCCGATAATATTGATGTTGTATTGTACCGCAAGTTTTGTAAACAATTCAAGATAGCACGGCGTAAATTCCGAAAGATGCCGCATTGCAAGCGCAGGACGTTCATTCGGAAGAAACGAAAGCAATTGCGTTGAAAAAATTTCCGGAAACAAAATAAAATCGCATCGGTAATCCGAAGCAACGTCAATAAAATATTCCACCTGCTTTGCAAATTCATCAAAACTGTTAATCATCCGCATCTGATACTGCACTGCGCAGATGCGAACAGGAATTGTTGGAACATAAATTTTATTTTTTTCAGGAACGTAATCCAGATTTGTCCATTCAAGAAATGTTGCATATCCCTTGGAGTCGGCATCGCTTATTAAATAATTTGGAATGAGACGCTTTAAAACAAAACCGTTAGAAATCTGAGTTGTCAGCACAGGATCAATCAGAATTTTATTTATTACTTTTTCAACATATTCGCGCGCCGTCATTGCATCTGCATGTTTTGCATATCCGGGAATTCTTCCGCCAAGAACAATCCGCATAAGATTATATTTGCGCGCAATTTCTTTTCGCGCTTCATATAAACGCCGCGCAAGTTTCAATCCGCGATATTCGGGGTCAACCATAATTTCAATTCCATACAGCGTGTTGCCGTTGGGATTATGATTGCGTATAAATCCGCTGTCTGCAATTTCCTGCCAGCTGTGCCAATTGGAATACATTCCGAAATCTAAAATTAAACTGCACGACGAAGCGACAATTTTTCCTTGATAATACAGGCACAATTGACCTTCGGGAAAAATTGTAATCTGGCTTGTCAGTTGTTCAAGCGACCATGGCTTCATACCGGGAAAACATTTTAACTGAAGCGCGGCAATCTGCTCGTAATCGCCAAGAGTTATTTGCTTTAATTCAATATTTTTTTCAAACGATTTTAAATCTAATGCTTTCACGATGCACCGTTCCGTAAATGAAAAAAAAATACAGGACAGAATCAGAAGTTACGCAAGAAGTAATTGCGCGCCGAGATGGAGTCCGCCAAAACCGGAAGGCGGACTCCATCTAACAAACCACGAATTATAAAATTCCGGTAAACTTTAAAAACAACATCACAACTGCAAGAATCATAACGCCGAGCATAAGCAGGGCTTGAAACGGGAATTTATTCTCGTTAGCCATTGTTTTTTGAACAGTATTTTTTGTTTCCATAAAAAACTCCTTTCAGTAATTTTTTGCAAACACGGCAACGCACAACAGCGTTGTCCGATTCTGCTTGTATAGAGTGAAGAAAAAATTAAATTACAGAAAGAATTGCAGGCGGAGCGCGCGAGCCGAGCGGAGAAGAATACTCTGATTGATGGAAAGAAAATTCTGCCGGATGTGCGAATGCCGGAATCCGCAGACAGTTGTTGTGCTGAAATTTTTCGACCGGAAGCGAAGCATCCGAAATTTCCTTATGGAATACCGGCGTATGTTTTTTTTGCGTCCAGATCGGAATGGAAGAATTACTGCGCGAATGTTTTGCAGATGTAAATGATTTTTCGGAAATTGTTCCATTTACCAGAGCGTACAGCAGCGGCAAGTGCCCGAAAATGGACGCAGCGGCGTACGAAAGCAGCAGCAAGGCAGAAACACTATGATGAATTGACTTCTTCATAAAAATAAAATAATGAAGCGTTTACAGAAACGCAATACGCTAAAACTCTAAAAAGCAAAAAGACCATGACAAAGAAAGAAACAAAATTTATCTCAAAACTTTCAGATACATTTAAAGATTTTTTCCAGAGCAGCACATCGGGCGGAATTGTTCTGCTTGTCTGCACCGCATTTGCGTTAACGTGGGCAAATTCGCAATGGTCTGAAAGTTATTTTACATTGTGGGAAAAACATTTCACCATAGGTATCGGCGATACCGCGCTTTCCAAAACGCTTCTGCATTGGATAAACGACGGATTGATGGTACTGTTTTTCTTTTTCGTCGGCTTGGAAATAAAACGCGAAATTCTTGTCGGCGAATTATCGTCGTTGAAAAAAGCTCTGCTTCCGATTATTGCCGCGCTCGGCGGAATGATTGGACCTGCGCTGATTTATTTTCTTTTTAACGGAACAAACCCGGAAACATCGCAAGGATGGGGAATTCCGATGGCGACCGATATCGCATTCGCGCTCGGCATTCTTGCGCTGCTGGGAAACAAAATTCCCGCCGGACTAAAAGTTTTTCTTGCCGCGCTTGCCATTGTGGACGATATGGGCGCCGTGCTGGTAATTGCGCTTTTTTATACAAGCGAACTTTCTTTACCAATGCTTGCAACGGGCGGCGGATTTTTACTGTTGCTTATTCTTGCCAACAGATTGAATGTGCGGACAATCGCAGTATATGTTTTGCTCGGAATCGGTTTGTGGTTCTGCTTTTTAAAATCGGGGATTCATGCAACCGTTGCCGGCGTAATTCTTGCAATGACAATTCCCGTCCGCTCAAAAATTGATAAAGAAAAATTTATTGCAGAGACAAAAACCGCAGTACAGGAATTGGAAGATAACGCATCGCCGCGCAGCGATAATGAATTGATTCATTACATTGCCGTCGTAAGCGAAGAAGTGCAGTCGCCGCTGCATAGATTTGAACATGCGCTTCATCCATACATTGCATTTCTAATAATGCCGATTTTTGCGGTTGCAAACGCCGGAGTAAAAATAGAAGGAAATATTTTCGATTCGCTCGTTTCACCAGTCGGACTCGGCGTTGCGCTCGGGCTAATTCTGGGCAAACAGATTGGAATTTTTGCATCCGTTTGGATTTCTGTAAAAACTAAAATTGCAGAATTGCCGGCAAATGTTTCGTGGGGAATGATTTACGGAACAACATGGCTCTGCGCAATTGGTTTTACAATGGCGCTCTTTATTGCATCGCTGGCGTTTACTACGGAAGAGCCGCTGGTGATAAGCAAAATTTCTATTCTTGCCGCCTCAACTATTGCAGCAATCGGCGGATTGGCGATACTTTCTCGTTTGAAATATAAAACAGCGTAGAATACAATAGCGGCTTGCAGGCATTATTAAGAAGTCCGGGTTTGGAATGCGCGTCGCTTGAAAAATTTTTTGGATGTACAACTACAAATTGCGGTGTTCCATTTTTAATAATTTTTTCATTACAATTGTAATAAACAAGGCAAGCATAATGCTTGCTAAGGTATCGCTAATGTAATGGTCGGTAACCAGTACGCGCTGAACAATAACCAACACGGGAATAATCAGCAGCGGATATTTGTATTTAGGGAAAAGCGCCGTGAGCGGAAAATACATTCCGAAAAACAAAACAACATGACCAGATGGAAATGAATTTCCCGCAGTAAAAAAATGTACGAGCGACTCATCTTTTAAAAATTCAACAGGACGCGGACGTTGAAAAAAATCTTTTAAAAAGTTCACGGTCAAACGCGAAAATACCACTGATGCAGAAAAAAATATCCACGGACGCGCCGTATTAAATTCCCGCCTGCGCGCATACTGCGCAATACCGACGGCAAATGCCGCATACGCAATAAAGAGTTTTGAAATATTGTAGCCAATGGCGGTTTCTAAAATTTCCAATCCATCGCGCAACGGTTGATAGAGAAACGAGAGATTGGCGTTAATCCACAGCGCAAGCGGCTGATCTACAAACACAATGCAGACAGTAATACCAAGCAGCAAAACAACAAAAAGCTTTATTGGCGGCTGTTCCATTATATTCTTCAGCAGAAAGTTAATAATTTGTTAAGAGTGAGCAAAAGATAAATATGAGAAAGGAAAAATGCCACTACTAAATAAATATTTAGAAAAATTTTACTTATCTCACTGAAGTTACGCAAAATAAAAAAATGCTTCGACTCGGCACAAAAAATTAAGG
>CAYXEE010000161.1:0-5082 GCA_964463935.1 uncultured Chitinophagaceae bacterium
AAGTCCCAGAGGCGCAAATTATTGTTTAAAAATTATTTTTTGCGGCTTGGCGTCTCTGCGAGAAAATTTATTTGCCCGCCTTCCACATAATTTTGAAGTTGGCGGGTTTGTGAGTTTTTCGAGATGACTTAATTATAAAATGAAACTTTGCGGCTTAGCGAGAATTTGCTTTGTTCTGCTTACACTAAATTTTTTTCGAGCGCTACGCGAACAGCATTTGCGCGGGAATGGACGTGCAGTTTTTTGTAGATGTTTTTGATATGAGTTTTTACCGTATGCGGACTAATGAAGGTTTTCTTTGCAAGCGTGAGATAATTTTCACCATTCACTAATCCGGTTAAAAGTTCTCTCTCGCGATCTGAAAGTTCGAAATCAACTGAAGAGAATTTCTCGTGCGATCGTGTTTGAGGATGATCAATTTTTTCACGTGTAAAATCGAGAACTTTTTTCGCAACCGATTTCGACATCGGCGCGCCGCCTTTAAATAATTCTCGAACTGCTTCTACAATTTTATCGGGTGAATCATCTTTCAGCAAATATCCCGATGCGCCCGCTTGAATAGATTGAAATATTTTTCGCTCATCTTCAAAAACAGTGATCATGATTATTTCTATTTCTGGATAGATTTCCTTAATCGCAATAGTCGTTTCAATTCCTGAAATCTTCGGAAGCTGAATATCCATTAAAATTACGTTGGGCATTTTACTTGGCGGAAGTTTTTTTAATCCATCAATTGCTGCCTCTCCGCTTGCAAATGATGCTACCAACCGAATATCCTTGAAAAAGGAAAATAATTCTTCAAATCGTTTTCTTAACGAAGGAGTATCTTCAACAAGTGCAATTTTTATTATCATTCTGTTTGTAACTTATCCTGTATAATTTTCTTTGCAATACCCCAAAGAGGGTATTTGCAAAAATAAATATCCTCGAGGCAAGCCACGAGGTATTTGTCATGCCCGAATGTTTTTATCGGGCATCCATAAATACCTGCCCGCCATTATATTTTATAGTTGGCAGGCGGGGAATTAGACCCTTAAGAGATCAAATGGTTTCGGCAATCGGAAATATTATTGTTATCGTTGTTCCATCTTCAGAAGTAATTCGAATATCAAATGTTCCTCCCATCTCTTTTGCACGCCGCTCCATATTCAGCAATCCTTCGCCATTCCAGAGCTCTTCCTTTTTTTTCTTCGTTGTTTTTCCGTCATTGTGGATGAACATGTGCAAACTTTGATTTTTCTGTTCCAATCGTATCGTAAAAGATTTTACAGTTGAATGTTTTATTGCATTCATCAATGCTTCTTGCAAGATGCGCATTATACTTAATACTTGAATAGGCGCAAGAATAATTTCGGAAGAACAAAGAATTTCAAATTTACTTTTTATCGATTTTTTGTAACGCAATTGCTTCTCGATTTTTTCTTCCGCTATTTCAAAAAATTGTGCAACCGTCATCGCATCAGATTTTAATGCCCAAATAGTCTCTCGTAATAATCTCATTCCTGAGCGCGCATCTTCTGTCAGCGAAAGTAATGTTTTTTTCGTTTTTTGTTTTGAAGATTTGAGATGCTTTTCAGCAATATTCAATCCGCTGATAATGCCGGCAAGATGAGCGCCGGTATTGTCGTGCAATTCCCGCGAGATACGTTCGCGCTCTTCGTGAATTTTTTTCTTCACTTCTATTTCGCGCAGCTGCTCTTTCAGTTTTTTTTGCGAAACATATCGGATTGCTGTTACCAATATTCCGATAGTTAGCAGCGTGCCAACAGTTATAAACCACCACGTTTCCCAAAAATACGGCAGAACAATTATTTTTACCGATTGGTTTGTATTGTTCCAATTAATCCCATCAATGGAAAAACGAATTTCAAAAATATATGTTCCGGAAGGAAGCTGTGTATAATGAGCTGTGCGCTGTGTGCGAGAAGGATAAATCCATTCATCATCATACTTGTGCAAACGATACGAGAAGGTCGCAGATTTTCGATAGCGGAAATCGAGCAGACCAAAATCGAAAGAGATTGTTCTTTGATTCGGCTGTAATACTATTTCGGCAGGATGAGAGAGATTTCCTTTAACAAGCGCCGCGCTATTGCTGCCCAGCGATTGATAATTTATTCTTATATCAGATAAAAAAATTGAACCTACAGGTTTTGCTCGCTGAACTTTATCAGGATAAAATGAAACGAGACCATCAATTCCTCCAAAAGATATTTTTCCATCATTATTTTTGAAAAATGCATTTTGGGAAAATTCTAAGAACGACAATCCCTCTTCTCTTCCGAAAGAATACCATTTTTCATTGTTGCGGTTGAGCATTGATATACCATTATCTGTACTCATCCATAAATTACGGCGCGAATCTTCAACAATTCCATACACTACATCATTCGCTAATCCGTGTCGTGTTGTGAAGCGAGTAAAATTTTTCTCTCCTTCATTAAAGCGATTAATCCCGCCGCCAAATGTTGAAACCCAAATATTTTTCTCAGAATCTTCCATTACTGAGCCGACAATGTTAAAACTGAGCGATAGAGAATCGGTTTGGTTCGAAACAAATTTTATGTACGTTTGATTCTCTCTATCATATTGATAAAGCCCATGCGATGAAGATACCCATAATCTTCTCTGTGAATCCTCAAAAAGATGCATGAAATAATAATTTTGCTCTACCCTTTCTTTATCAAAAAGAGTTTTCGAAATAAATTTTTTCGAGCGTTGATCAAATTCAAACAAACCATTAATAGTAGAAACTAATAGATCGCCTTTTTTTGTAAAAAGAATATCGGTTATTGCAATAGTTTTTTCACTATGAACAAACCACTCCAAGCGAAACATTGAGAGATGCTGCGATTTTTTAGAATATCTGTACAACGTATTCGGTCTTGCAACAAACCAAATATTACCGTTCTGATCTTCTTTGATCGTTCCAACCATTCTGTTCATAATTTCACGGGAAAATATTTTTGAAAATTTATACCCTTCTTTTTTTTGATGCAATCCATATTGTGTACCCAGCCACTCAGTTCCTTCGCTATCGCGTAAAAATGACCAAACAGTACCGTTATCAAAATCTTTTTTCAGAAAATTTTCAAACTGTTCTTTTTGTAAATCATATAATTGAACGCCCCCGCGCACCATTCCTAACCAAAGAAGACCAAATCGATCAAGAGAAATTGCGAGGATATTGGATGAGCGCAACCCGTTTGATGACAATTGATTTTCTGAAATAGCAATTATAGAGCCGTTATTTTGTATGATGAATAATCCATTCTCGGTTCCAACCCAAATTCTCAAAAAGATGTCTTGTTCAATGACAGAAATATTTTTCCCTTTTAAGATGTGGCGAACAACCTGATACTGTTTATCCAGAATAAATAATCCATGTTGTGTTCCAAGAAACAGATTTTCACCAAATTTTTTAATGAGATCAATTGATCCATGTAAAGGTAAAGAGATGATGCGCGAAGTCGAATCAGGAAAAATAATTTTTAAACTTCCTAATCTTCCAAGATAGAGTGTTCCGTTCTTTTCAATGTCGAACGAAAAAACAGAATCAGCATTTGATGAACGATAACGAACATACGGATGAGTTTTTGAAACAAAAAAATAATATCCCGCTGTAGAAACCATAACATCGCCTTGCACTCTGCATCTAATCTGCCGGACAACTTGATGGGAACTATTCTCAGTTAAATCAAGCAGATATATTCTGGTAAATCGTTCAGTTTTTTTGTCAAAAAAATTTAAACCGTGACGCGTTCCTATCCAAAGTGTTCCGGCTGAATCTTCAGCAAGAGAAACAATAAAATTATCGCTGATGGATGTTGTATCATTTGGATTATGCAAAAACGTAGTAAATTTTTCTCCATCGTATTTATTCAATCCGTTTTGTGTGCCAATCCATAAAAAACCATCTCTATCTCGCAACAGAGAATATACAGAGTGAGAAGATAGTTCATTTTCTGAAGCTGGGGTTGTAAAATTAAAATTTTGGCAGAGCAGATATAATGGGAAATTACAAATGGATAGAACTGTTATGATTATTTTAGCTTGAAATTTCATATTGAAATTTGAGACAACCATGTATAAGAATAGTTCATCCTAAAAATAAAAATCCCGCATACTACTGCGGGATTTTTATTGTATTTATTATTTCGTTACTATCATCTTTCGTGTTTCAACAAAATTACCGGATCGAAGCGTATAAAAATAAATTCCGCTGGAAAACTGTGATGCGTTAAATTCCACAGAATAATTTCCTGCTTCTTGCTGTTCATTCACTAGTGTTGCAACTTCGCGCCCAAGCGCATCATAAACTTTGAGTGTTACCCTCGCCCCTTCCCCTTCGCGGCTTCCCCATTGTCCCGAAGGGATGCCTTCGGCATAAAGGGTTTTAAGGGGGATTTGATATTTTATTGTTGTAGCCGGGTTAAACGGATTTGGATAATTTTGATGCAAAGAAAATTCCGCCGGAACATTATTATTGCTTCCAACAGAAAGCGCGGTTGCAACAAATATCGTATCATATCCGCGCGTTGTAAGCGTTATGGAACTTCCCTGACGCGGGGGAGCAATCATAAAAATTTCTTCGTTGCTGTTTTCGAACCAGATAATATTTCCGGCCCAATCCAGAGCAATATCGGCGCTTGCATTATTATTTCCGCCGATGCTCGGCGGTTTAAGATCGCCAGATTTAAAAATTTGCTGCGTACTGGCAAAAAATCCCTCTATGTTTGTTAATTCATGAATGCCGTATGTTGCAGAATCTGCCGCGTTCGCCGCGCACAGAATAATAGAGCGTATCATCTTCCGCAGAATTTAAATTTGTTCCGTGCCGCAATGCAAAACAGACCGGCAGTCCGGTTGTCATAGAAATAGAATACAACGCGTCGCTTCTTCGTACAGGAAGCGATCCCGAAATGTCAAACCGTTCCAGATATCCGGGAGCCGTACCCGCAGTTCCTGTTCGTATTGTTACATGCATTTTTCCAGCGTCGTCTAAAATTACATCGCGCACATAATTTCCCAGCGCGGCAACAAGCACAAGCGGTTTTTTCAACGTATCATCATTGCCAATAT